>JAFSNG010000001.1 GCA_017447515.1 Prevotella sp.
AAACTTAACAGCAAAATGACACAGAGAATGAATGCTTACGCTTGGTGGTGGCGCTCGAGACTCGATTAAGTCGCGAGGCACTGAGCCGTGTGTGTTCATTAAAGGAATAAAACGGAGGCTCGTCGCGACTGCGGCGAGTCTTTTTTTCATTCATTAGGTTGTGACAGAGCGGCACAAAACAGGGAAATAGAACAAAGACAACAATTAAACAATAAAAGATATGAATAAGTATCAAGTAGACAAAAACGGTTTTTACGGAGAGTTCGGCGGAGCATATGTGCCGGAGATTCTCTACAAGTGCGTGCATGACCTGCAGGAGGCTTATCTGCCGATTGTGGAGAGTGAGGAATTCAAGACGGAGTATCACGCGCTGTTGAAAGACTATGTGGGAAGACCGTCTCCTCTTTATTATGCTAAGAGAATGAGCGAGCAGTATGGCTGTCAGTTGTACTTGAAGCGCGAGGATCTGAACCATACGGGAGCCCACAAGATCAACAACACCATCGGTCAGATTCTGTTGGCGAAGAAGATGGGTAAGACGCGTATCATTGCTGAGACGGGAGCCGGTCAGCATGGTGTGGCGACGGCGACGGTATGTGCGCTGATGAACATGAAGTGCGAGGTGTTTATGGGTGCCACCGATGTGGAGCGTCAGCACACGAACGTGGAAAGGATGAAGATGCTGGGTGCTGAGGTACATCCTGTACGGACGGGAAATATGACGCTGAGCGACGCTTGCAGCGAGGCCATCCGCGACTGGTGCTGTCATCCGTCGGACACGTTCTATATTGTAGGTTCGACGATGGGACCGCATCCATATCCTGACCTCGTGGCACGGATGCAGAGTGTGATTTCGGAGGAAATCAAGTGGCAGTTGGAGGAAAAGATTGGCCGCGACTATCCTGACTACTTGATAGCCTGTATCGGTGGTGGAAGCAATGCCGCAGGTACCATTTATCATTATATGGATGATGATCGGGTGAAGATAGTGTTGGCTGAGGCTGGCGGTCACGGCTGGGATACCGACTACACGGCAGCGACGATTCATCGCGGCACGACGGGTATCCTGCACGGCGCTAAGATGCTCGTGATGCAGGATGAAGACGGTCAGATTCAGGAGGCCTTTACCATTTCGGCAGGTCTCGACTATCCGGGTGTGGGGCCGATGCATTGCAACATGGCGAAGCAGGGCCGTACGCAAGTGCTGAGTATCAACGACGATGAAGCCATCTATGGTGGTTATGAGCTGACACGTATGGAGGGTATCATCCCAGCTATCGAATCGGCGCACGCTATTGCAGCACTGAAGAGGCTGACATTCAAAAAGGACGACGTGGTGGTGCTGACCGTCAGCGGTCGCGGCGACAAAGATGTTGAGACGTATTTGAAGAACAAACAAATGGCAAAGGAATATGGAAACTTTTAAATATCAAACGACAAGCAAGACCATCCTGGCGGATTTGTACACGCCGGTGGGAGTGTATATGCGATTGCGCGATCTGTATCCGCAAAGTGCGCTGATGGAGAGCTCGGACTATCATGATGCGAACAATTCGCGCTCGTTTATCGGCATCAACCCTATTGCCAGCGTGGCTATCGGTCACGGCATTGCTACCGTCAGTTACCCTGATGGGACGACCCTCCAGCATGAGGTGAATAAGGACTATCGCTCAGACAAAGCCATCCACGCCTTGATTGACCGTATCGAGGTCACTGGTGAGGATGCCAATGTCTGCGGACTCTTCGGCTACACCTCGTTCAATGCCGTGCGTTACTTTGAGGACATCGTCGTGAAGGACGAGACGCAGGCAAAGAACGACGCGCCCGATGTGCTATATATATTATATAAGGTGATAATTGAGTTTGACCATCATAACAATATGCTCAAGGTGGTGACGCTGGGCGATGTTGCTGACATCGATGGCGTGCTGAAGGCGATGAACAAGGCCAACGTACAGGCTTACGACTTCAAGCCAGTGGGTGACGTACGTTCGACGCTGACGGATGATGAACACAGGGAAAATATCCGCCGGGGCATCCGACACTGCCTGCGTGGCGACGTGTTCCAGATTGTGCTCTCGCGCCGTTTCATCCAGAAGTTCGAGGGCGATGACTTCAAACTCTATCGTGCCTTGCGCAGTATCAATCCCTCTCCCTACCTTTTCTACTTCGACTTCGGTGGTTTTCGCATCTTTGGTTCAAGTCCTGAGACGCACTGCCGCATCATTAGAGGTGAGAGAAATGCCTGCTATAGAGCGTATATCGACCCGATTGCGGGCACGACGAAGCGTACGGGTGATGCTGAGGCTGACCGCCAGGGCGCTGAATTCCTGCGCAACGATCCCAAGGAAAATGCCGAGCACGTGATGCTGGTGGACTTGGCCCGCAACGACCTGAGCCGTAACTGTCACGGAGTGAAGGTGGATTACTACAAGGATATCCAATACTATTCGCATGTGATTCATCTCGTCAGCCGAGTCAGTGGAGAACTGGATAAGGATGCAGATCCCATCAAAGCGTTTATCGACACCTTCCCTGCCGGTACATTGAGCGGTGCGCCCAAGGTTCGTGCCATGCAACTGATTTCTGAATATGAGCCGCACAACCGTGGTGCCTACGGTGGGTGTATCGGCATTATCGGACTGGACGGAAGCTTGAATCAGGCCATTACCATCCGTACGTTCGTCTCGCGAAACGGCGAGCTATGGTTCCAGGCCGGCGGAGGCATTGTAGCCAAGAGCGACGTGGAGTATGAGTTACAGGAAGTGAACAACAAACTCGGTGCACTGCGCAAGGCCATCGAGAAAGCGGAAGCACTTTAAACGAACATGGATTAAACGGATTTTACGGATATGAAAATAATCATCATCGATAATTACGACTCGTTTACCTATAACTTGAGTCATTTAGTAAAGGAACTCGGCGCTGAGGTCACCGTAGTACGCAACGACCAGTTTAGTCTCGACGAAATCGAGACCTACAGTAAAATTATCCTCTCGCCGGGTCCCGGCATCCCCTCTGAGGCAGGACTGTTGCTGGATGTGATAAGGACCTACGCTGGTCGGAAACCCATCCTCGGCGTCTGCCTGGGTCATCAGGCCATCGGCGAAGTGTTTGGCGGACGGCTCGAGAACCTGAGCGATGTATTCCACGGTGTTGCTACGCCCTGTCACATCATCGCCGACGACCCCATCTTCTCGGGGCTTGACCGCGACATCACCATCGGACGCTACCATTCGTGGGTGGTTTCGAATGATGGTCTGCCCGATTGCTTAGAGGTGACCGCCGTTTCGGACGAGGGACAGATTATGGCCTTGCGCCACCGCGAGTTGAACGTTCGCGGCATCCAGTTCCACCCAGAGAGCGTGCTGACACCCGACGGCAGGAAAATGCTGCAAAACTGGCTCTTCCTTTAATTATCAATTATCAATTGTCAATTCTCAATTATATTAGATATGGCACAGACAATGAAAGACATCCTAAACAGGATGCTGAACCACGAGGAGCTGTCTCGTGAAGAAATGAAGAATATTCTGATTGGCATTACCCAGTCTGAGTACCCCAACGAACAGATTACGGCCCTGCTGACGGCCTTGCAAATGCGCGGCGTCACCGTCGACGAGCTTTTGGGTTTCCGCGACGGTATTCTGGAAACGGGCGTACCTGCTATTTTGAACAGCGACCGCTACATTGATGTCGTTGGTACTGGCGGTGACCGCAAGAACACGTTTAATATTTCGACTACAAGTTGCTTTGTGATTGCCGGTGCTGGCTATAAGGTTGCCAAGCACGGTAACTACGCGGCAACATCGGTATCGGGCGCCTCGAACGTCATTCAGCATCACGGCATCAAGTTTACGGATGATATTGACAAGTTGAACCGCTCGCTCAACGAGGCAGGCATCGTGTATCTGCACGCGCAGCTCTTTGCCAAGGCCATGAAGTTCGTCGGCCCTATCCGCAAGGCGCTGCAATTCCCCACTATCTTCAATTTGCTGGGTCCGTTGGTTAATCCCTCACAGCCACAGTGTCAGCTGCTGGGCGTCGCCAACCTCGATCAGATGCGCCTCTACAATCAGGTGTACCAGAAGATTGGCATCGACTATGGTATCGTCAACAGCATCGACGGCTACGACGAGATTTCGCTCACTGGCGACTTCAAGGTGACGACGAAGGATTACGAGCGCATCTTCTCGCCCAAGGACCTCGGTTTCGACATCGCCAAACCCGAGGAACTCGTCGGTGGAGCAACGGAAGAAGAGGCCGCACAGATTTTTGATTCTGTATTGGAGAACCGTGCACTGCCTGCCCAGAAGAATATCGTGCTGGCCAATGCAGCCTTCGGTATTCAGGTGCTGGAGAAGGGTCAGAAGAGCATCGAGGAGTGCGTGGAGATTGCCCGCGAAAGCATCGACAGCGGCAGTGCCCTGAAGACCTTCAAGAAATTCGTGGAGTTGAATAGTTGATTCTCAATAGCGGAATAACGGTATAACGTAATAACGAAAACAATGCAAGATATTCTAAAAGAGATCGTTGCCCACAAGCATCTGGAATTGGAACAGCTTTGCGCCAAGAAGACTTCTTTGCGCGAGGCATTGCTCCAGAGCGAGAGCGGCATCATCGCTGAGTTCAAGCGCAAGTCGCCCTCGAAGGGTTGGATCAAGGAAGAGGGCAGGGCTGATATCATCCCATTGTCATATCAGCAGAATGGTGCTGCTGCCCTCTCGATTCTCACCGACGAGCACTACTTCGGCGGTTCTGACGACTTCATCCGCACAGCCCGTCAGAGCGGCGTCACTTTACCTATATTATATAAGAACTTCGTCATCGACGAGGCCCAACTCTATGCTGCCGCTCTCTGTGGTGCCAGTGCTGTGCTACTCATCGCCGCTTGTCTCTCGATGCAAGCGTGCAAACGCCTGTTAGCGAAAGCCCACGAGCTCGGCCTCGAAGTGCTTCTTGAGATGCACTCCGAACCGGAACTTGAATACGCTGCCCTCGGTCCCGACCTCTGCGGCATCAACAACCGCAACCTCGGTTCGTTCGTGACTGACGTGGAAAACAGTTTCCGCCTGGCAGAGCTTTTGCCCAAGGATGCCGTCAAGGTCAGCGAAAGTGGCATCTCGAATCCTGATACCGTTCGCGCATTGCGCCAAGCCGGTTTCCGTGGTTTCCTCATCGGCGAGAACTTCATGAAGACCGCCGACCCCGGTCAGGCACTTAACGAATTCATCTCGAAGCTATGATGATCAAGGTCTGTGGCATGCGTGATGCGGAGAACATCCGCAAGGTGGAGGCTTTGGGTATCGACCTGATGGGTTTCATCTTTTGGCTGAAATCGAGCCGTTACGTCAGCGAACGTCCTGCCTATCTGCCTACAAGATGCAAGCGTGTCGGTGTGTTTGTAGATGAGGATATCGAGACGGTTAAGCGTATCGCAGATGAATATGCCCTCGACTTCATCCAATTGCATGGTCATGAGTCACCCGAGTACTGTGCTCAGTTAAATGGCCTCAAAATGATTAAGGCCATTAGCGTGAGTGGACGGGATGATATTGCGACATATAAGGCATACGAGGGCCTTGTGGATTATTTCCTTTTCGATACGAAGTGCCCTTCCGTGGGGGGTAGCGGCCAGCAGTTCGACTGGAAGATCCTTTCAGCCTACGATGGCAATACGCCCTTTCTCCTCAGTGGCGGCATCGGCCCCGATGATGCCAAGGTTCTCACCTCTCGCCTCTCACCTCTCACCTCTAAAAAGTGTGTCGGCATCGACCTTAATTCCCGCTTCGAAATTGCCCCAGGGCTCAAAGACATTAATAAACTCAAAACATTTATCGAATCATTATGAACAAGATTAATTCCCTTTTTGCAAATAGGAAGGACAAGAAGCTCCTTTCATTATACTTCTGTGCCGGCTGTCCTAATCTTGAAGGTACTGCTGATGTGATTCTCACCATGCAGCGTCGTGGTATCGCCATGATTGAAGTGGGTATTCCTTTTAGTGATCCGCTCGCTGATGGCCCTGTCATCCAGAGCGCGGCAACGCAGGCATTGAAGAACGGCATGAACCTCAAGACGCTCTTCGCCCAACTAAAGGCCATCAAGGACCAGGTAGAGATACCTCTCGTCATGATGGGTTACCTCAATCCCATCCTGCACTACGGTATCGAGGAATTCTGCAAGAGCTGTGTTGAGGCAGGTGTAAGTGGCGCTATTATTCCTGATTTGCCCTTCGACGATTACCTGAACATCGTGAAGCCCGTCGCAGACCGCTACGACCTGCGCATCATCATGCTCATCACCCCAGAGACCAGCGAGGAGCGCATCCGGTTTATTGACGACCACACTGATGGCTTCATCTATATGGTTAGCTCCGCCTCTATCACTGGCACGCAGAAGAGTTTCGACGAACAGAAGCAGGAGTATTTCCGTCGCATCAACGCCATGAACCTTCGCAATCCTCGCATGATTGGTTTTGGCATTTCGAATGCCCAGACCCTCAAAGCCGCACAGGACAATGCCGCCGGTGCCATCATTGGCTCGAAGTTCGTTACGCTGTTGAACGAGGCGTACGAGAATGTCGGCGGGGGAACCGCCGACCGCGCGACGATTGCTGACGCTGCCCTCGATAAGCTGTTTGACGCTTTGTCAAAGTAGGGTCAGTTCGACGGGACAATGGTCCGAACCGAGGATGTCGGTATGGATGGTCGCATCGGCAATCTGCGGACGCAAACGCTCGGAGGTGACGAAATAGTCAATACGCCAGCCGGCATTCTTCTGGCGTGCCTGAAAGCGGTACGACCACCAGGAGTAGGTAACCTGTTTGGGATACAGCGTGCGGAAGGTGTCGATGAATCCGCTCTCGAGCAGTGTGGTGAACTTCTCGCGCTCCTGGTCCGTGAAGCCGGCATTCATGCGGTTGGTCTTGGGATTCTTCAGGTCAATCTCCTCGTGGGCAACATTCAGGTCGCCGCACAGAATGACAGGTTTGCGGGCGTCTAACGCCAGCAGATACCGGCGGAAGTCGTCCTCCCACGTCATGCGGTAGTCCAGGCGTTTCAGTCCGTCCTGCGAGTTTGGCGTGTAACAAGTGACCAGAAAGAACTGTTCCATTTCAAGCGTGATGACACGGCCCTCATGGTCGTGCTCGTCGATACCAATGCCGTAGGTGACGTCGAGCGGATGGTGGCGGGTGAAAATGGCCGTGCCGGAGTAACCCTTCTTGTCGGCATAGTTCCAGTAACTCTCGTAACCGTCGAACTGAAGGTCGAGCTGACCTTCCTGCATCTTCGTCTCCTGCAGGCAGAAGAAATCGGCATTCAACTGCCTGAAGGTCTCGCTGAAGCCCTTGCCTTCGCAAGCCCGCAGACCATTGACATTCCAACTGATGAATTTCATAATGATGTTGTTTTGTTGATGCTACAAAATTACATCTTTTCCGCGAAATGGCCAAATGTTTTGGCCGGAAATAAAGAAAATTTACGGTTGCGGTTCGTCCGGCAGCGGCACCATCGACCCGGAGTTCGATGACATCGGCGACGGAAACTAAGGTTTGCTGTCGAGTAAATAGTCTAATAAAAAAGTAAAGGGAGGCGTTTTTGCGCCTCCCTTTGCTATTAGTGGTTTAGTCGTTCTCCTCAAGACCAGAGTAGCGGATGCCGCTAATCTTGTACTTGGTGTAACCGTCGTCGGGAACCCAGGGATCGTCCTTGTACTTGACGTACATGATGATGCTGTCGGCGGGCGAGCCGTTGTTCTGGCGGCCGGCGCCTTTCAGGATTCTACCCTCGATGGTGACGGGCATGGGGTCTACCTCGTAGTCGATGACGACAATGGGGTTGCCCTCAGCATCCTCTTCCTCGTGGCTCCAGATGTCGGGCTCGGCGATATTGGCAGACTCGTTGGACGAGAACGTCAGCGTAGCCTGGTCGCACTTGACCTTCGTGATGAAGTCGTAGTCGGGATAGAGCGGATAGTTGTAGTCGGCAGCGAAATTGCCGATACCCATGATGTTGATCCACATCTCGTCGGGGGTGTTTGCAGCAGTGTTGTAAGTCAGAACGAGCGTACGGCCCACGCCCCAATAGTCCTCACCGCTGTTGGGTAAGCCGTCGAGGGTCTGGGTAATGGGGTTGCCATTGTCGTCAACGGCGTCAACGGTGCAATACCACTGTCCGGCCATTGACTCCATCTTGGTGCCACCAATCTCATCCTTGCTGCATGCTACTAACGTGAGCAGCGCAGTTGCAAAAAATATGATTTTCTTCATAATCGTTTCTTTACTTAGTTAATCTTACAGTAAACGGTGCTCCAAAGTCCATGTTGAGAGATACAACTCCCGTAGCGGGATCGTAATTACCATCCAAGAAAGTGGGTACATCGTCACCCCAGTACCAATTGCCATAGCTGACAAGGTCAATACTGTTGTCGGCATTCAACTTAATAACGGCATCCAGGAAGAAGTCGAGCACTCCCAGATAGCTGGGGTAGCGTCCGTAGCAGTAGAAACCGCCAAGGATGTCGTCGATAGTATATGTACCGTCTCCATTGTCGTGGATACCGATAGGAGCGTTATAGTAGTGACGGCTGCCATACTGGCTCTCGCCGTAGTAGGCGCTGGCGAAGTTGTTGGGATCAACAACGGCCACCATACGAGAGGTAGAGGCGGGGAAACCGTCGGCGTTAACAACAGTATAGCCTAACGGATAGAACCCTACGACATTGGAATTCACGCTACCTGTGACCTGAATCTGGTCGGAGACATCCTCGCCGCCCATTGTAGCTTTACAGCCAGGGTCGGTGAATGGTGCACCCACAGGTGTTGTCATGTTGGCATCACCGTTCAACTCGAGTACGGCGTAGTAGGTGATACGGCTCTTGTCCTCTGAATCTTTGTCGCTGCAGCTGGTCAGCACGGGAGCTGCCAGTGCCAGCAACATTGCAAAAAATATGTTCTTTTTCATAATTGTCAATAATCAATTATCCATTCTTCATTACATACCCCAGAATACTGGTTTCACGTAGTCAGCATCCGTAAACTTGGGTGCATTACCATTGGCAGAAGCCGAATTAGAGGGATAGGGCCAACGCTCGAGAATCTTGTTGGGACCAACCTGTCCGAACACCTGGATAGGTGTGTAGAGAGTACCGGGCTGATAACGCTCGGGATGGTAGCTGTCAGCGTTCTCACCATCGTAGATGTCAGTACCCTTGACAGTGCCGAATGCGGGATAGTCCAGACGACGCATCTCGCACCAAGCCTCGAAGTTGTTGACTCCGGCGAGAGCCACCCACTTGGCAATACCCAACACCTTCTTGTAGTTGGACTGGTCGTAGGGATAGCGAGCTACGTAGTCACCAGCACCGGCAACACCGGCAGTGGCAAACGAAGCACCAATGGCGCCGTTATAGTGAGCAGCAGCGTTGGTAGCATCACCCTTCTTGGCATAGTACTCAGAGAGGAAGAACTCAACCTCGGAGTATGTCAGCAGATAGACGGGCATGTCGTAGCTGGCCTTTGGACGGCACCAATAGTTGACGGGATAGCTGTCGGCAGCCGTCGAGAAGTTGGTGCCTGACACACCGCCAGTGAATTCACCCGAAGCATTCGTGTTGTAGAATGCAGCCAGACGGGGGTCTTGGTAAACGATGTCACCGTCGGCGTTCTTCTCCTGCATGGTACCTACGAGTGCGATGTTGGCAATGACGTTGATCTGTGTAGAACCCCAAGCGGTAGAGAACTCCTCAGCATAGTAGGGGCTCATCTGTCCGCTTTCGTTCTTCCAGCAGCCTTCGTAAGCGACGTCGAAATCGATGAAATCACCCTGAGCAACGAGTGCGTCAAGTTTGGAAGTCACGTCTACCACACCGCTCTCACGCATCATCAGCTTGAGCAGCAGCGACTTGGCAAACGAAATCCACGCACCGGCACGCTCGCCGGGGAACAGGAAGTTGGTGGCTACGGGGTCGTTGGCGCTGGCCTTGCTCAGTGCATCCTCCAGCTCGGCAATCAGTGCGGCATAGATGTCCTTGCCGTCATCATACTTGGGTGAAGGATTGGCAGAACCCTGGAAAGCCTCAGAGAAAGGAACCTCACCATAGGCATCGACCAGTGCCTGGAAGCCGAACGCACGCAGGGTGGTAGCAGCGAGGTAGGTACCCCATTCCTCATTCTCCGTAGCCAGTTTGCGTACGGTTTCGAGATTCTTCAGCGTACGAGCCATCAGCTGCCAGTAGCCCGTGCTTGAACGGGTTGCCGACATGGTGAAGCGGCTGTAGTCCAGATAGTTGCTCGTACCGAACTCCTGAGCGAACTGCTGAGCGTGGTATCCGGCAGGAATACGGAATAGGTCACCGTACGATGCCGTCAAGCTCATCTCAGTAGCAGGGAACAGGATGCTCGGAGTCATATCTTTCTCCTGTGGAGAGTTGGGATCCTGGTTGATGTCCAGATAGCTGTCGCACGACGTCGTGGCCAGTCCCATTGCTATTGTTGCGATAATAAATAACTTTTTCATACTTTTCGTCCTCCTTGATTAGAATTTGACACCAACATTGAAACCGAAGGTGCGGCAGGCTGGGTTGGCATAGAGCTCACCGAACATACCCTCAAGGTCGTTACCGATGGTGCTTGCCTCGGGATCGATGAATGTGTTGTCCTTAGCCGTCCAGGTGAATACGTTGTTGCAGAAGATAGACAGTGTGACGTCGCTCAGGTAAGCCTTGGTGACCCAAGCCTTCGGCAACTGCCAAGCCAGTGTGATGTTACGCAACTTCACGTACGAGCGATCCAGCAGGTAAGCCTCGCCACCATGACCGTAGCCATAGTCGTTGTACCAGTCCTGATAGCTGCTGTTGTTCAGGTAGATAGGAGTCACGTTTTCCGTACCGTCGGCATAGACTGAGTTGGGGATGACGAACGGGTTACGTCCGTTGTACACAGTGTGCTCGCCGTTACCGGTGAACTGCATCAGGTTCTTAGAGCGTGAGAACATGTAACCACCCTTACGGATGTCGAGTGCGCCGCTCAGCGTTACCCCCTTGTAGGTGAAGGCTGTGGTGATACCACCGGTCCAGTCGGCATTGATGTTCTTGCCGGTGTCCTGAACCTCAGCGCTCAGCACGGGCTGACCGTTGGCGTCTACGATGGGACGACCGTCCTCAGTGTACTGGGGCAGGTAGGTGTAGAACTCACCAAGGGGCTTGCCTTCCTCGGCATACATGTAAACAGCGTCGTTACCGGCCGAGAAGCTATAGATAGTGGTCTTGCCACCCTCGAGGCTCGACGGCATAGAGATGACCTTGTTGTTGTTCTTTGCGAAGTTGAAGCCTAAGTCCCAACGGAAATCCTTAGTGCGGATAGGCGTGGTGTTGACCAGCAACTCGAAACCGCGGTTGCGAACCTTACCGAAGTTGGTCACCATCGTGGTGTAACCGGTAGCACCGTCAACGGGGAGCTCAAAGATCTGGTCGTCCGTCGTACGGGTGTAGTATGCAAAGTCGATGTTGATGCGGTTCTGGAAGAATGCCATGTTCAGACCAACCTCGAACTCAGTAGTCATCTCAGGACTCAGGTCAGCACTACCGATAGTCAGTGACGACTGGAAGGCATTTACGCCGCTCATGGGGAACTTGGCGATATTGTCGTCATAGTAACCGCGGGCCTTACCCTGGATGTAGTTAGGAATGGTCAGATAGACATCAGCGTCGTTACCGGTCTTACCATAAGCCAGACGCAGCTTACCGAAGTCAAGGATGTTGTTCTTCTCGATGAGACGGGTGAAGATCCAGCTCAGAGTAGCACCGGGGTAGAAGTAGCTGTTCTTGTTCAGAGGCAGCGTTGACGACCAGTCGTTACGTGCAGTCAGACCCAGGAAGATCATGTCGTCCCAACCGACGGTGACGTCACCGAAGAGACCCACCAGGCGGCGTTTATACTGACTTTCGCCCAGAAGTGTTCTGGTGGCACCGTTGCTCAGGTCCCAGAAACCCGTGTAGAATGTCAGCTCGTCAGTCTGTCCCTGTGTGTAGGTCTGATAACGCTCGTTCATGGTCACACCGGCCGTGACGTTCAAATCCAGCTTGCCATCCACATACTTGTCAGTCCAGTTAGCCAGGAAGTCGTGGGTCAGCTCGTGCTTGCGCAGATACATCGTGTAGACATTACCCGACTGGTTCATGTTCGAAGGAGCATAACCGTAGTCTTCGTTTATCAGCGCGTCGTCGAGATTAATCTCGGGCTCACCGATCTTCATGTCGTAGTCCGTATAGTCAAAACCGAAACGATAGGTCAGGGTCAGCTGGCGCAGAGGCTTGATGTCGGCCTGAATCTTACCGAATACCTGCTTGTTGTCGTTTCTGTTGTAGTTGTTGGCAATAGCCCAGTAGGGGTTGGTGATGCCGTAAGGCGTGTACCAAGCCTCGGGAGTGTTGAAAGCAGAAGACAAATCCTGACGGTCAACCAGCGAAATGTCGCGTGGGAACTCGTAGAGACCGTCAATCATTGACGCACCCTGATAGGAGCCCACCGTTCTGGTCTTCGACGTAGACAGGTTGATGCTTGACGACAGGCGGAACCAGTCGGTAGCATCGTAACTGCCACGGTAGGCAATCGTATTACGCTTGTAGGTATCGTTGTCTGTGGGGATGATACCATCGTCGCTCGTGTACGAATAGCTCAGATAGTAGCTCATCTTGTTGTCACCGCTCACACCGCTCATGCTCACGCTGTGGTTGGTGTTCACGCCAGTATCGAAGAAGTCCTTGATGTTATCCTCCAGAGCCTCATACTTGTGGATGAGCTGCTGGTGGTTCCAAATGGGACCGTAAACCTGCGTAGAACCATCCATTTCAGGACCCCAAGAACCGTTCTCGATAAACGTCTGCTTACCGTTCCAACCCTGACCGAAGCGGTTCTGGAACTTAGGCAGCGTGCTGACCTTTCTCCACTGAACACTACCGTCGTAGCTGATGGTGAAGTTGCGGGCATCACCCTTCTTACCGCTCTTCGTGGTAATCACGATGACACCGTTGGCAGCACGTGAACCGTACAGAGCCGTAGCAGCTGCACCCTTCAGCACCGTCAAGGTCTCAATATCGTTGGGGTTAACACTCGAGATACCACCCATGGCCGTCGTGTGACCCATAGCCTGACGAGTAGTCTGCTGCAAGGGTACACCGTCGATGACGTACAGCGGCTGGTTGTCACCGTTGATAGAGCTGATACCACGGATAATCACCGAGTTGGCAGCACCTGGGTCGCTGGCAGTGGTGTTCACCTGCACACCAGCTACCTTACCAGCCAGTGAACTCGTCACATCCGTCAGCTTACCGGCAGTCAACTCTGCGTTGTCCAGCGTCTGAGCCGAATAACCCAGTGTCTTCTGCTGACGTGAAATACCCATGGCCGTCACCACAATCTCATCGAGATTGGTGTCACCATTACGAAGCACGATGCGCATGTTAGGACGCGCGCTCACTTCCAGCGTTTCCATACCGATGTACGAAAAACGAAGCTGCGACTTGCCCTCAGGAACAGTCAGCGAGAACCGTCCGTTAGCATCTGTCACGGTACCGACGTTCGTTCCCACAACAAACACTGACACGCCGACTACCGGCTGATTGTCGTCCTGAGAAACCACGGTACCATTAACTTTTGTCTGTGCCAGAGCCACTCCTACCATCAGGAACAAACTGGCCAGAACCATTGTTAATCTTTGTTTCATAAATTCTCTCTCGTTTTTTATTAATAAAATAAATAATATATTATGTACGTGTACTTTATATAATACAAGATGTCTCACTCTTTTTTACTTTTTTTAAGAAAGACCGTGCAAAGATAATAGATACTTTTCTAAAAAACGAATAAAAATATAAAAAAATGTTCAAAACTGCGCATTTTATTAACCAAAATCACCTTTTTTCAATCGTTTCGCTATATCTTTCCCGTAAATAGGTTACACTTTGCAACTAATAACATAAATCTTTTATTTTTTTTAGTCGGACGTTAAACCTTTGTGGGGGTTGTGCGTCATAAATACCGTAAACCGTTAAATGATTATGGATAGTAAACGTACACTTTTGCTTATGCTGATGCCACTGATGGCTGTGGTAGCCTTGGCTCAGCGCTCAATCACGGGTATGGTAGTCGATGACGCACAAGACCCGATTCCACAAACAACCGTAAAACTGCTGAAAACGGACAGTACGCTCGTGAAGGGTGCGCTGACCGACATGGAGGGTAAGTTCAAGATTGCTTCTCCGCAGGCGGGCGAATACATCTTGCAGATAACCTGCGTGGGCTTCAAGGCTTATACGAAGCGTGTCAAGGTGGCCGACAAGGACGTGGCTTTGGGTACCATCGATATGGAGCCGGATGCTGTTATGTTGAAGGGTGCGACGATTACGGGTCAAGCAGCGAAGGTGATGCTGAAGGCCGATACCTTTATATATAATGCAGCTGCGTTCCGTACACCTGAAGGTTCGGTGGTTGAGGAGCTGGTGAGACGTCTGCCGGGTGCCGAGGTCAGTGATGACGGTACCGTGAAAATTAACGGTAAGCAGGTGAAGAAGATTCTAGTAGACGGTAAGGAATTTATGACTGGTGACACGAAGACCGCCATGAAGAACCTACCAACGAACATTATAGACCGCATCAAGGCCTACGACAAGCAGAGCGATATGGCTCGTGTGTCGGGTATTGAGGACGGCGAGGAAGAAACGGTGCTCGACTTCGGCATCAAGCCAGGTATGAACAAGGGTATTATGGCGAATGCCGACCTGGGTTTGGGTACGAAGCATCGCTATGCTGGCCGTCTTTTTGGTGGACTGATGAAGGATGACCTAAAGGTGTTCCTGATGGGTAATGCCAACAATACCAACGATCAGGGATTCCCAGGCGGTGGTGGCGGTGGTCGTTTCGGTGGCGGTCGTCAGGGTTTGAACGCCATGAAGATGGCGGGTGTGAACCTGAACTACGAGAAGACCAACGTGCTGACCATTGACGGTAGCATCCGCTGGAACCATAATGACGGTGACACGTATTCGAAGAGTTCTACGGAGAGTTTCTTCAGTGGTACTACTTCGTCGTTCGGCAATAGCAGGAGTCAGAATTACTCGCGTGGTAACCAATGGAATGGTCAGATGCGACTGGAGTGGCAGCCGGACTCGATGACGAACATCATGTTCCGTCCGAACTTCTCGTACAGCACGAGCGACGCTACTAACTGGGGTAAAAGTGCCACGTTTGACAGTGACCCCTACAACTATTCCGATGATCCGCTGAGAGATGTGATTGAGATAGCCAAAAAGTATGGCATCGTGAAGAACTACAGCGTTAACGACGGCGTGAACTACAGCGATTCGAAGACCCTGCGTGGTATGTTGCAGTTCAATCGCAAACTGAATACCAGAGGCCGTAACATCACTGTACAGTTGAATGCCAACTGGGGCGAGGGTGTCACCAAGTCGATGTCGAACAACTACATCTACCTGTTTACTATTCCCGATACAACGTTCACTAACCGTTACAACGTGACGCCGCAGGATAATTGGGGCTATTCGGTGCGTGCAACATACAGCGAGCCCATTGCCCGTCAGGTGTACTTGCAGTTCGGCTACCGCTATCAGTACAGCTATACCAAGAGCGACCGCAAGACGTACAGCCTCAATGGTGTCGACTACTCGGACATTGAGCCGTTTTATCGCAATTTCGATGTTTATCTGAATCCGTTGCCTTTCCCGCTGGAACATTATGAAGACCTTACGTTGAGCCGCTATTCGAACTATAAGAATTATACCCATACGGCTGAAGTAACGCTGCGTGTAGTACGTCCGACATACAACTTGAACATTGGCTTCCAGGTGATTCCCCAAAAGTCGCACTACATACAAGACTACACGAAGCTAATAGATGGTGCGACGACACGTATGCGCGCCGATACCACCCGTACCGTGACCAACTTCTCGCCGACAGTGGACTTCCGTTGGAAGAAGTCACAGACCAGTCAGCTGCGTCTGACGTACCGTGCCAACACCCAGCAGCCGTCCATGAGCGACCTGCTCGACGTGTATGACGACAGTGATCCTCTGCATATCACACGTGGTAATCCGGGCTTGAAACCTTCGTTTACGCAGAACATCAACCTCTTCTACAACGATTACTTTACGAATCACCAACGTTCTGTGATGACGTTCGTGAACTTCTCGACGACCAGCAATTCCGTATCGAACAAGACTACGTATAATACCGAGACCGGTGGAACGATTACCCGCCCGGAGAATATCAACGGTAACTGGAATGGAAACCTCGGATTCATGTTCAATACAGCCATTGACTCAGCAGCATACTACAACATCAATACTTTTACGAATCTGAGCTATAACCATAATGTAGGTTACGTCAGTGTCAATAATCTGGCAGATTCGGAGAAGAGTGTCACGAAGTCTTTAGGTGTCGGTGAGCGCCTGTCGGCAAGCTATCGTAACCAGTGGTTCGAATTCGAGCTGAACGGTTCGCTGAATTATACCTATTCACGCAGTGAACTGCAGCCCAACGCCAACCTTGACACGTGGCAGTATTCGTATGGTGCCATGACGGGTGTTACGGCTCCGTGGGGTACACAGCTGACTACGAACATCAATATGCAAAGCCGTCGTGGATATAGTGATGAGTCGATGAATACTGATGAACTCGTTTGGAATGCACAGCTGTCGCAGTCGTTCCTTAAAGGTAATGCATTGACTGTCTCGCTGCAGTTCTACGACATCCTGCACCAGCAGTCTACTGTCAGCCGCGTCATTAACGCCATGCAGCGCAACGATACGGAGTATAACGCCATTACAAGCTATGCGATGGTACACGTTATCTATCGTCTGAACCTCTTTGGTGGCGGCTTCGGCGGTCGTGGCGGTCGTGGTGGTCGTGGTCAGGGTGGCCCTGGTGGTCCTGGCTTCGGTGGTGGCCGTGGCGGTCGTGGTGGTGGCTTCGGCGGAGGTTTCGGAGGCGGTGGCTTCGGTGGCGGTCGTCCGATGTAAGGAACAAAGTGACAAAACGATGGACGAGAAACGCTGCGTTGAATTGCTTGAAGAGCATGGCGTGAAGCCTACCGCCAATCGTATCGTGGTGGTGAAGGCTTTGGCCGCAGCGGGTCGTCCCATGTCGCTCAGCGAGCTGGAATACAAGATACTGACTATTGACAAATCGGGTGTGTTCCGTTGCTTGTCGCTATTCAAGATTCATCGGTTGGTGCATGTCATTGAAGATGGCGGCGACGGTGTGCGCTACGAGCTGTGTCACAGCCACGACAGTGAGTCGGATGAAGATCTGCATGTGCATTTCTTCTGCGAACGATGTCGGCGAACCTATTGTTTGGAGGATATTGCCATCCCTGAGGTAGCATTACCTGATGGCTTTGAGCAATATTCCGTGAATTTCATGGTCAAGGGCATCTGCCCCAATTGTAAAAAATAGAGGAATGAGCCGCGGCTCATTCCTCTTCTTTTCTGTCGTCAATATTGTCGCCCTCAGTGGGTGCCAGTTCCTCTTCGAAGTCGGTAATGCCGGCCTTGACAAGGATGTTGTACCACTGGATGAGCTTCTTGATGTGGCTGTTCTGTACACGGTCCTGATCCCAGTCGGGCAGCACCTTCGTGAAGTAGTCGTGCAACTCCTTGGGTGAGGCCTTACGGAAGTCGACGCTCGATTCCTTGCCCTGCTCCAAGTCGCGCATGGAGGCCAGTACCTTCATCAGGGGAATGTCCTCGGTTTCGGTGAACATAGCGATATCGGCCAACGACGTGATGCGATCGGTGCCGAAGGCTGGAATACGCTTGTGGGTGTCGTCAAGTGCCTCAACGATGAGGCTGTTCTTGGCGCGTGATACTAATTTGTAAAGTCCCGGTTTGCCCGAGATAGCTAAAATGGTCTGTTTCATATTGTTTTTTTGTTATTACGTTATTTCGTTATTCCGTTATTGCTGTTAATAATTCTTCAATCTGACTGTTGAGGTCTAACTGGCCGTCGTTGACAATCTCGAAGTCGGCGCGTGGCTTGACTTGCTCCTGTGGCCACTGTCTGGCAATCCATTGCAGAGCCTTCTCACGAGTGATGCCGTCACGCTGCATGATGCGCTGGATGCGCACCTCCTCGGGGGCAGTCACTACAATGACGTGGTCGACGAGTTTGTCGGCTCCTGACTCAAAGAGAATGGCACTCTCCATCCATTGCATGTTGCTCTCTGCGAAGTCCTGAAAGACGGCAGGGTGAACGATGGCGTTCACAGCTTGCTGGTTTTCCTCGCTGGCAAGCAGGAAACGGCTGATGTCGGCCTTGTCGAGTGAACCGATGAGTGCTTTCAGTTGCTGTCGCAGACGGGGTGACGTGCGTATCAACCGCTTGGCTGCTGCGTCGCAGTCGTACACGTCAATGCCTCGCTGTGCCAATAGCTTGCAGACGTAGCTCTTGCCTGAGCCGATACCTCCTGTGATACCAATCTTCATGGGGTCGTCAGTTTCCTTCCTCTTCGATGAGGTAGTCTACCTGCTTGACGCTGAGTGTTGCACGGTTGATGCCGTGAGGGACGCTTTGCAGGTAGAGGTTACACTTATCAGATGGTTTCTGCTGAATCTCCAGGTAGTCGGCAACGACACTGAATTCATCGGGCGACAGCGAGCGAATTTGGCTGATGCCGGCTACAAAATTCACCCTTACCTTCGATGGGAATGTGCGCAGTGTCTTGCCCGCAGGTAAATTGACACATTTGATAGGTACTTCGATACTCTCTTCGGTGAGTACGTCGGTATGGAATACGATTTTCACACGTTCTGGAACTACCTTTACGTCAGCAGGGTGGGCAAGCTTGCACAATACCTCGAGCGTGTCGCGGAATCCGACGTAGTTGAGGGGTTCGCTATAAATCATGCGAATGCTGTCCAGTTTCTCGCGTGAGGCATAGACATCGACGCTGTCGGGTTTATAGGCGACATGTGAGATGAAGTAGAGCTGTTCGGGAATGACGCGACCGGTCCAGTGAATGGGAACACGCTTGCGCTCACCGTTGTTGTAGAAGAACTCCAGTTTCTCGGGTTTAACGGAGGTAATCTTCGACGACAACTCGAAGCGTTGTTCGATGGCTCGCTTCAGGTCTGACGCGGGGATACTTCCTTTTCCGTTACCTTTGTCGTAGTTTCTGAAATCAACGTTGATGCTGTGGTTATGCTCGCCGTAGAGATAGTTGAGCAGTGTCCAGCCCTGGCCGTGAACAGTAGCGCGTACTGTATCGATACTGGCAGAAGTCAGCATCACATTTCTGGGAATGTTGACGATGTGAACTGGAATCTTCATCTCTTTCTCATAATTATCGTTGAGCGTCAGGATGAACCAGAAAACGGCAGAAAGCAGAATAAAGAACAAGAAGGTCAGGAACTGCTTGTTCAGATTACTCAACAAGAAGTCCTTGATGATTTGAATCAGATTACGCCCTTCCATGCTCTTTACGCTTATTCGCTTACTTGATGTTTTACATCGAGTTTGCTTATTCGCTTACTTTTGCATCGGAGTGCTCGACGTGTCCTTAAAGACGTAGGCTTTGTCAACCTTGATGACTACGCCGTCTGCAATCTTTACCTCGATGATGCCTGTTGCCAGGTCAATCTTCTTGACGGTGCCATAGATGCCGCCGCCAGTGATGACCTCGGCACCCTCGGCTAGCGAGTTCTGGAAATTCTGAATCTCCTTCTGACGCTTCTGCTGAGGACGAATCATAAAGAAATACATAATGGCGAAGATGGCCACCATCATAATGATAAAACTCATGCTGCCGCCACCCTGGGCTTGTGCAGCCAAAATAATCTGTGTCATATTGCTTGTTTAATGTTTATTGTTTAACGTTTACTGTCATGGTCTCACCGTTTTCAATAGCCTGCCCGTGTTCACCAAGTGACGTGCTATGCCGTCGAGCATGCCGTTGATATACCCTGCGCTGCGTGGGGTAGAGTATATCTTTGCCAGTTCGACATATTCGTTGATGGTTACGCTGATGGGGATGGTGGGGAAAGTCATCATCTCCGCAATGGCTATCTGCATGATAACGATATCCATGTAGGCCAGACGTGAAAAATCCCAGTTGCGCGAGGCTTCACTCATGTAACGCTGATATTCCTCGCCGTTCATGATGGTGGCGCGGAACAGTTTGCGGGCGTAGTCCTTGTCCTCTTCGGAATCGTATTCGGGCAGCAGTTCCTGTGTCGAACTGTTCTTTTCCTCAAAACGCTTGATGGTCTTGATGACGAAGGTGTCAACCACTTCTTTGTCGTCGTTCCAGTAGAGGCTCTGCTCCTCAAGCAGGGCGTCGAGGTCGGGATTGTCCTGAATCAGTGTACGGTAAATCTTGCGCCAGAGCTCACGATCGGTCTGGTAGTCGTCATCGGCAGACTCCATATAGTCCTTGTAAATCTGGCTTTCTGTAATCTGAATGTAAAGCTTCTTGAGGAATTCGGGGTGGTCGTCCCATGACTTCTTCATGGTTTCCATGAATTCGTTCAACATCTTGTTTTGCTCCAGCTGTAGGGCAAAACGGTTGTAAATGAACTTGGTAGAAGGCATAGGCGTTCCTTCACGCTTAGCTTTCGACTCTGCCACTTCTACGTGACGACGAGCCTCGCGGGTAATACCCACGATGAGTGCCAGCAGATAGTTATACATGTCGTAGGCTTTCGACAGGCTGAACATCAGTTCTTTCTCTGCTGTGTCGATGTTCTTACTGCCGTTCTGATAGTACGCATACGTCAGCTGTACTACCTTGATTCTAATTAATTCTCTGTTTATCATAACTCTGTTTCTTACGCTTTGATACTCTTATCAGCTGCAAAGATAGTGTAAATTGTGCGAAAAACCAAAAGAAAATGGAATTATTTATAGATTGATGCCATAGTTTTGCTTTACCTCACTCATCACGAAGGTACTTTCGATGGATGCGAGACTCTCAATTTCGCCAAGTTTGTTGAGCACAAATTCCTGGTATTGCTTCATGTCGTGCGCGCGTACTTTTAATAAATAATCATAGGAACCTGAGGTGTTGTAGCACTCAGTGACCTCAGGGATACGTTGGATTTTACGCACGAAGGCATCGGCTATTTCGTGGTTGATCTGCTTGAGTTTCACTTTGCAATATACCTGAAGTCCCTGTCCTAACTTCTCTGGGTCGAGCACGGCGACGTATTTCTTGATATAACCGTATTTCTCCAGCCGTTTCTGACGTTCAAAGACCGGGGTAGGGGTCAGATGCACGGCTTCTGCCAACTCTTTGGTGGTCAGTTTCGCATTTCTTTGCAGCGTTTTCAGTATCTGCAAGTCGATTTCGTCTAAATTTTCTGCCATTTTTGGATATTTATTCTATGAATGATGTATTTACGTTCCTGTTCTTGGAGATATTATCTATTTCGGGTGCAAATATAGGAAAATCTTCTGAATTATGCAAAAAATTTGGTAAATATTGCCATTATTTGTATCTTTGCAGGTTGAAAATGAATAAAATGGATATTGCAGAACGTTTACGGCAACGGATACTCATCCTTGATGGAGCGATGGGGACGAAGATTCAGGCGCAGGGAATAACGGCTGAACACTATCATCAGGGACGCTTTGCCCAGTGGCCGGTATCGCTCGTGGGGAATAACGACGTGCTTTGTCTGACGGCTCCTGAGGTCATCAGTGATATTCACCGTCAATATATTGAAGCTGGCGCCGACATCATCACTACAAACACGTTCTCGTCAAACCATATCAGTCAGCATGAGTATGCTTGTGAGGAGATAGCTCGCGAGATGGCTTTCGAGGGAGCAAGGATTGCTCGGCAGGTAGCTGATAGTTTCAACGCTCAGCCCGCAGATGCTAGTCGTCACATTTTTGTGGCCGGATCTATTGGACCTACATCAAGATCGCTGTCGTTGGCTTCCGACATGAATAATCATGGCTATCGTAGTACGTCTTTCGATGAGATGGCAGCAGCCTATCACGAACAGGCGAAGGCACTGATAGCGGGTGGGGCAGACGTGTTGCTGATAGAGACGTGCTTTGATGCGCTGAACACCAAAGCGGCACTTTATGCTGTCCAGCAACTTAACGAAGAGACGGGTAGTGCAATACCAGTAATGGTCTCGGCAACCATCAACGACCGCAGTGGACGCACGCTGACTGGTCAGACGCTGGAGGCTTTCTATATCAGCATCAGCCATTATCCTCACCTGTTGAGTTTCGGACTGAACTGCTCGTTTGGCGTGACGGATTTACGACCGTTTGTCGAGCAGCTATCAAGTCGTATTCCTGTATTCCTGTCGTTATATCCTAATGCAGGACTACCCAACGAAATGGGTGAGTACGACGAATTGCCGAGTTATACTGCCAGTCATCTGCGTCAGATGGCGGAGGACGGCCTTCTGAATATCGCTGGAGGTTGTTGTGGTACCAACGAGGAACATATCCGTGCTATCAGTGAGGTGCTGAAAGACTTAAAACCCAGAGACATTTCTCTCACCTCTCATTCCTTGCCTCTCACCTCTAAACTTTGGCTCTCGGGTCTGGAACCGCTGGTGGTAGATAAGGAAACGCGGAATTTTACCAATGTCGGCGAACGTACTAACGTAGCAGGCTCGCGGAAATTTGCCCGATTGATAGCTGAAAAGAAATACGAAGAGGCAATGACCGTGGCGCGCCATCAGATAGAAGGCGGTGCCTCCATCATCGACATCAATATGGATGATGCTATGCTCGACAGTCGGGAAGAGATGCAGACCTTCTGCCGCTATATCGCCAACGACCCTGCTGTATGCCGTTCAGTGCTGATGATCGATTCCAGCGATTGGGACACCATCCTGGCTGGTCTGAAGAATGCACAGGGAAAGTGCATCGTCAACTCCATCAGTCTGAAGAATGGCGAGGAGAGTTTTATCAGCAAGGCCCGAGAACTGCGTCGCTTGGGAGCAGCAGTGGTGGTGATGGCCTTCGACGAAGAGGGACAGGCTACGACCTACGAGCGTAAGATTGCTGTTGCAGAACGGGCTTACAAGCTGTTGACAGGCATCGGATTCCCTGCTCAGGATATCATCTTCGACGTCAATATCCTCAGCGTGGGTACTGGTCTGAAGGAACATCAGGCTTATGGCGTTGATTTCATTCGTGCGCTGGGTTGGATTAAGGAACACCTGCCTTTGGCCAAGACCAGCGGAGGTGTCAGCAACCTGTCGTTCAGTTTCCGTGGTAATAATAAGGTACGCGAGGCCATGCATTCCGTATTCCTCTATCATGCTATCCGCGAAGGACTGGATATGGCCATTGTCAATCCTGGCATGTTGCAGGTCTATGATGACATTGAACCTACGCTACTCAAGGCCGTAGAGGATGTCATTCTGAATACCGATGACGGTGCCACCGAGCGCCTCATCACCCTCGCGGCTACATTGCTTGCCAGTTCAACTGGCGAGTCTGCTAGCTCTCCCAGTGGGGTTGCTGATTGGCGCACCAAAACCATCGAGGAACGTCTCTCCTATGCTCTGAGCAAGGGTGTCAGCGAACATCTGCCTGAGGACATCCCTGAGGCCCTGCAGAAATACGGTCGTCCCATCGATGTCATCGAACAACCGCTGATGCAAGCGATGGAACATATCGGCCAACTGTTTGGCGAGGGAAAGATGTTTCTGCCGCAGGTGGTGAAATCAGCCAAGGTCATGAAGGATGCCGTAGCTCTGCTGCAACCTTATATCGACGAAGCTAAAGACAGCGATAGTACGGCACATCCCTGCGTGGTTTTGGCCACGGCCAATGGCGATGTTCACGACATTGGCAAAAATATCGTGAGTATTGTACTGAGCTGTAATGGTTTCGAAGTCATCGACCTGGGTGTGATGGTATCCAACGAGACCATTTTGGAAGAAACGCTGAAACGGAAGCCGTGTCTCGTGGGCATCAGTGGACTGATTACCCCCTCGCTGAAGGAGATGGAACAACTCTGTCTGCTTTTCCAGCGCGAGGGATTACAGGTGCCCATCGTCGTAGGTGGTGCCACGACCTCGGCCGTTCATACTGCTGTCAAACTGGCTCCGCTCTATGATGGTTGTGTGGTGTATGGTGGTGATGCGTCACAGACATCTCTGTTGGCCAAACATCTGCAAATGGATGCTGCGACGACGATAGCCCAGATCAAGGCCGAACAACAGACGTTGCGTGATGCCTACGAGGAGCACCATGCCCCGTTGACACCTTACGCCGAAGCTAACGCCAAAGCGCCCCACTTCGTACATCATCCCTCCGACCTCTCACCTCTTGTCTCTGACCTCTCACCTCTGACCTCTGACCTTTCACCTCTTATAGATTGGCGTATGTTCCTGCTGTTCTGGGGTTTCAAGGGTGAGACTCTGCAACAGTTGTTGGTGAATCCTGAGGCTGAGCGCACCCTGCAAGAAGGTAAGGAATACCTGCAACGCGCCATCGAACAAGATGCCATCGAGGTGAAATCCCTCCTGCGCTTCCTCCCTGCCACCCGCCGTGGCAACGACATTGTGCTCGCCGATTCGGTCGGCGAGAAATCCCCCACGATCCTCCCCATGCTCCGCAGCCAAAGCCCCACGGGCCACTTCCTCTGCCTCTCCGATTTCTTCGACGAGCAGCAACCCTCGCCCCTTGGCCTCTTCACCATCGTCACTCGTCCCAAACAACAACCCGCCGACGAGTCCGAGCGCCTAATGAGTCACGCCATCTGTGCCCGCCTTACGGAGGCCTGCGCCGAATGGCTTTCCAGCGATTCAGCATGTCGCTATGCCATAGCGACAAACAACCCTCTCCGCGTCGCCTTTGGCTACGCCACCTGTCCCGACCACTCGCTGAAGCGCATCGTGTTCGACATTCTGGATGCTGAAAACAAACTCGGCATCACCCTTACTGATCATTACTCCATCCAGCCCTCAACGGCCATCTGCGGTTTGTTCATCTGTCATCCTGAGGCCCGCTATTTCTCTGTGGGTCGTATCGATGAGGCTCAGTTGACCGACTACTGTCAGCGTCGCGGCATCAGCATTGCCGAGGGCGAACAGTTGCTATCGAAATATATCGCAAAAAATAATTCGTAATCCCGAAAAATATGAAAGTCATCGACATCCTCAATAGTTCGCAAAAGCCTTTTGCCAGTTTCGAACTCGTGCCACCGCTCAAGGGCAGTGACGTCAGCCGTCTCTACGACAGCATCGACCCGCTGATGCAGTTCCAGCCGCCGTTCATCAACATCACCTGCCACCGCGACGAGGTGGAATATGTGCCTAATGGCGACGGCTCGTACAGGAAAATGACACTGGCCAAACGACCCAGCACCATTGCCATCGTGGCGGCTATCATGCGACGCTATCCCCATCTCGAGATTGTTCCCCATGTCATTTGTGGCGGAGCTTCACAGTCGCGTGTTGAGAGTGAACTGCTCGACCTCCACTTCCTCGGCATTCAGAATGTCGTTGCCCTGCGTGGTGATGCCATCCCAGGACAGCGGTTCTTCATTCCTGAGACTGATGGTTTCATTCACAGCTCTGAACTCGTGGCCATGATTCGCCACCTGAATGGCGGTCAGTATCTCGACCCCACCGTCAAAAACGGACTTTCCACCGATTTCTGCGTGGGTGTGGCGGCTTATCCTGAGAAACATTTCGAGGCGGCTAATCTCGATGTCGACATCCAACACCTGAAGCAGAAGGTGGAGGCGGGTGCGGACTATATCGTCACCCAGATGTTCTTCGACAATCAGCAGTACTTCCGCTTTGTCGACCGTTTGCACGAGGCGGGCATCACCGTTCCTGTCATTCCTGGACTCAAGCCCATCTCCAGTCAGCGACAGATCGACCTCCTGCCGCGCTCGTTCCATATCGATATTCCGCAGGCGTTGGTCAACGAAATCAACAAGGCCAAAACCGCCGATGCTGTCTATCAGGTCGGTATCGAATGGGCCATCGAGCAGAGCCGCGACCTATTGGCTCACGGGGCTCCTGCCATCCATTATTATACGATGGCAAAGCCCGATAATGTGTGCCAAATTGTGGAAAAAGTCTTCTAATTTAGAGTTTTATTCTGTGTAAGCCTATTTTTGGAGTCTTATTTGGAATAAACACAAAGTTAAAAAGAAAGTTTTAGGAGTATCTTCTGGATTTCGTAAGAAATTTGGAAGATATTTCTTTTCTTCGTACCTTTGCAGTCGCAAACAAGTTGCAACTGCGAGCTCAGGCGGTGCCTCAGCAATTCGAATAAATTCGATTGCATTCGGCTTGCACTGACCTTGCACCAAAAAAGAAACAAATAATACATTATTAATTTTAAAAAAACGAAAGGATAAGGTTATGAGTAAGAACAATTACAAATTTGAGACCCTTCAACTCCATGTAGGCCAAGAACAGGCTGACCCCGCAACTGACGCTCGCGCCGTGCCCATCTATCAGACCACGAGCTATGTGTTCCACAACTCTCAGCACGCTGCCGATCGTTTCGGCCTTCGCGATGCAGGTAATATCTATGGTCGTCTGACCAACTCGACGCAGGGCGTGTTCGAGGACCGCGTTGCTGCCCTCGAAGGTGGTGTAGCCGGTCTGGCTGTGGCCTCTGGTGCTGCTGCCATCACTTACGCCCTGCAGAACATCGTGCAGAATGGTGATCACATCGTGGCTGCCGACAACCTCTATGGCGGTTCCTACAATCTGATTACCCACACGCTGGCTACGCAGGGCATCACGAACACCATTATTAATGTGAACGACCTCGAAGCACTCGAAGCTGCCATCAAACCCAATACGAAAGTAGTATATGCCGAGACTTTCGGCAACCCCAACTCTGACGTGCTCGACCTGGAAGGCGTAGCTGCAGTGGCTCACAAACACGGCATTCCGTTTATCGTGGACAACACCTTCGGTACACCTTATTTAATTAGGCCGCTGGAGCACGGTGCTGACATCGTGGTGCATTCGGCTACAAAGTTCCTGGGCGGTCACGGTTCAAGCCTCGGTGGTGTCATCGTCGATGGTGGTAAGTTCGACTGGAAGCAGAACGACAAGTTCCCCACGCTCTCCAAGCCCGATCCCTCGTATCACGGCATCGTATTCGCCGACGCTGTCGGTGCAGCGGCTTATGTCACCCGCATCCGTGCCGTCATCCTGCGCGATACTGGTGCTGCCATCTCGCCCTTCAATGCCTTCATCCTCTTGCAGGGTGTCGAGACGCTGAGCCTGCGCGTGGAGCGTCATGTGGAGAATGCCCTGAAGGTGGTCGATTTCCTCAGTAAGCACCCGAAGGTAGCAGCTGTCCACCATCCTGCTTTGGAGAATCACCATGACCATAAGCTCTACCAGAAGTATTTCCCCAACGGTGGCGCCAGCATCTTCACCTTTGAGATCAAGGGCGGTCAGGAAGAAGCCTGGAAGTTCATTGATGCCCTGCAGATATTCTCGCTGCTGGCTAACGTGGCCGACGTGAAGAGTCTGGTGATCCATCCTTACACCACCACCCACTCACAGCTCTCGCCCGAGGAACTGGCCGAGCAGCACATCACGCCCTCGACCATCCGCTTGAGCATCGGTACTGAGCACATCGACGACATCATTGCCGATTTGTCGCAGGCACTCGACAAGATTTAAGAAAAAAATCCTTCAAGAATTGGAGAATTAGAGAATTAATGTGTACTTTTGCAGCTGAAAATTCTCAAATTCTCTAATTCTTGACATAAAAAAAGAAAACCGATGGGTAAATTCATTCTAGCTGACAATCAGGAACTGACGCGGTTTGCACTGGAGAGCCTGATCAGTCGCGACGAGGCGAACGTGGTGTATAAGGCCAGCGACAAAGCCGGGCTTGTGGAACTGTTGAAGGAACACGAGGCGGCAATGGTGCTGCTCGACTACACGCTGTTCGACTTTGCCGACGAAGACCAGCTACTGATTGTCGCTGAACGTTTCGCGCTGTCGGAGTGGATACTCATCAGCGACGACCTCACCCCGCAGTTCCTGCGTCGTGTCATCTATTCGTCCCATCAGTTCAGCATCGTCTACAAAGACGGTACGATGAAGGACATCCGTGATGCGCTGGATGCCGTCAGTCGTCATAACCGCCACATCAGTCAGCGCGCACTGGAGGTCATCATCAACCACCAGCAGGAAGAGGAAGAGCGTCCCAGCATCTTGACCGAAACGGAGACGGAGATCGTGCGCGCCATCGCCCAAGGCAAGTCCACCAAGGAAATTGCCGCCGAACGCTTCTCCAGCGTCCACACCATCACCACCCACCGCAAAAACATCTTCCGCAAACTGGGCATCAACACTGCCCACGAAGTCATCAAATACGCCCTCCGCGCCGGCCTCGTCGATTCCTCAGAATTCTACATTTAATTTTTACGGCCATCAGTTTACCGGCATTAAAATGCAATACTCCGGAAGAAATTTCAAATACTCCAAAAGTATTTTCAATTACTCCGCGCGTTGGGCTCGGAAAGTAGATTTTCGTCTAATTATTTGGAACTTTCGATAAGATTTCTTATCTTTGCACACAGAAGCGTGCGAAAACTCGGCTTGCACGAGCCTTGCACCATAATACGAAAGAATTGCTAATATGAAAACTACTGCATTGAACGAAGCGCAAATGAGTATTCT
>JAFSNG010000042.1 GCA_017447515.1 Prevotella sp.
AACCTTGGTTATAGATTTTAATTAGAAACAAGTAATTAGAAATCACTCATTATGACTACCTATATATATAATAAGGTGAAGAAGGCTGTGAAGGCAGGAATGTTGGCATTGCTGGTTCCCGTTCTCACTAATCTCATCTCCTCGTGTCAAGACAAGGACTGGGATGCACCTTCGAAGGAAAAGAGCATAGAGTCTTACGGCAACAAATATCTGAAGGAAACCAACCTGAAGACCATTGCCGAGGTGATAGCACTCTATAGCAACGAAATTAACAACAATAGCCTGAAGGAGGTGAAGCAGCCCATGCAGATCAAGGGTATCGTCACTGGTAACGACGAGGAGGGCAACATCTACAACAGCCTGTATATCCAGGATAATACGGCGGCCATTGCCATTAGCATTTCACAAAGCGGACTGTACGCAGCATTACCTGTAGGTCAGGAGATTCTTATAGAATTACAAGGCCTGTATATCGGTGGCTACGGCAAACAGCCTCAGATTGGTACCACCTATACCAATCCCAATAAGGAAGGTGCTACACCTCAGGTCGGCCGTATGAGCCGTTACATCTGGAAGGACCATTACAAACTGATTGGTACTGTAGATGTCAAGAAGGCAGTCTCCAAAGAGGTGAAATGGAATTTCAATTCACTGGATATCAACAAGGACTGCGGCAAACTGATTACCCTGAAAGGCGTCTCGCTGGCCGAGGCTGACGGTAAGGCTGCGTTTGCTCCTACCGACGGCAGTGTACCATTGACTGCCAACTGTGCCAACCGCGTCATTACCGGTCTGAGCAATGTCGTGGTACGCACCAGCACCTATGCCGACTTTGCCAAGACGGTAATGCCTACAGGACAGGTAGACATTACGGGTGTGGCAACGCGTTACAACGACACCTGGCAGATTCTGATGCGTAAGCTAAGTGATATCACAGCGTCGAGCACTGAGCCTGCTCCCGTGGCTACTCCTACAGGAAGCGGTACGCAGAATGATCCGTACAACGTTGCTGCTGTCACACAATTCACCAAGGCTCTGGCTGCTGATGCACAGGCTGGTCCTGTCTATGCCAAGGGTTACGTGGTCAAAGTGACTGATATTGACACCAGCGGAAGCTATGGTAATGCCACCTATCTCATTTCCGACCAGAAGGACGGCTCAACAGGCTCGTTCCAGGTGTATCGCGGCTACGGACTGAACAACGTGAAGTTCAATGCTGGCGCAACACCTATCAAGGAGGGTGACGAGGTTACCGTCTATGGTAAGGTGGTGAACTATAAGGGCAACACGCCGCAATTCGCCCAAGGCAGCTACATCTACATGCTGAACGGAAAGACGAAGTAAACATCCAATAGAACAATAAAAACTAAAAGATATGAAAAGGAAATTAAATTATCTGATTGCGTTGGCCCTGATGGCCTTCACATTCACAAGTTGTGAGGACGTTCCATCTCCCTTCGGAGAAGTCGTACCGCCAAAGAATGACGATGTTGTTGACATCGAACCTGCAGGTTCTGGCACAGAGGCCGACCCCTTCAACGTGGCAGGTGTCATAGAGTATGTCAGCGGTCTTGGAGCTGATGTCGTATCACCCAAGGATGTTTATTTCAAGGGTTACATCACTTCTATCACTGAGGTTTACGGCACCCAGTATGGTAACGCTACCTTCGAAGTGTCTGACACTGAGGATGGCGGCAACAAGTTCCTCTGCTATCGCGTAAAATACTTTGATGGTCAAAGTTACAGCAATCCCAGCGACCCCAATATCAAGGAAAAGGATTTGGTAGTCATGTGCGGTAAGGTGGTCAACTACAAAGGTAACACTCCTGAGACCTCTTCCAATGCTGCCTGGCTGTACTCCCTCAATGGCAACAAGGGCAGCGGCACGACGCCACCTCAGCCCAGTGGTGGTGACGCCAAGGGTACAGGTACGGCAAACGACCCCTTCAACATCGCTGCGGCTATTAAGAAGTGTCAGGAAGTTGGTGAGACAGCCTCTGCTGAGAGCTATTATATCAAGGGTATCGTTGTCAAAGGCGGCACTGTTTCCGGTGGCTATGGCAACTTGACGTTCACTTTGGGTGATAGCAAGGACGCTACAGACGTATTTACTGCGTTCCAAGTGGCTGGTACCGATGGTGAGAAACTCGCTGACGGCTTTGAGGTAAAGGCTGGCTCTGAAGTCGTGATTTATGGTCCTGTTGTGAATTACAAGGGCAATACGCCAGAGACCTCTGGCAAGAGCGCTGCACAAATTGTTACCATCGACGGCAAGAAGACCAGCGAAGGTGGTGACAATCCTCCTGTTAGTGGCAACGACGGATCGCTGGAGAAACCCTTCACCCCAGCTGAGGCTAACGCATTTATTGCAACATTGGCTGCTGACACGAATACGGACAAGGACTACTACATCAAGGGTAAGATTGTAAAATATGCCAATAATGGCGAATTCGGCACACAGTACGGCAATGCTTCTTTCTACATCTCTGCCGATGGCAGTGAGAGTAGTGAACAGTTCTATGTCTTCCGCACGTTGTATCTTGGCAATGTGAAGTACAGCGATGATTCATGGACAAAGCCTGTAGTTGGTAACGAGGTTGTTATCTGCGGTAAGTTGGTCAACTACAAGGGCAATACTCCTGAAACCGTTGCCAACCAGAGCTATATTTACTCACTGAATGGAAATACGGAAGGCGGCGGCGGTGGCAGCACTGCAGAGAGTGGCACGCTGGAGAAGCCTTTCACCCCAGCTGAGGCTAACGCATTTATTGCGACGTTAGCTGCTGACACGAACACGGACAAGGACTACTACATCAAGGGGAAGATCGTAAAATATGCCAACAATGGCGAATTCGGCACACAGTACGGCAATGCAACCTTCTATATCTCTGCCGATGGTAGTGAGAGTGGTGAGCAGTTCTATGTCTTCCGCACGTTGTATCTTGGCAATGTGAAGTACAGCGATGAATCGTGGACAAAACCTGCCGTTAAAGATGAGGTGATTATCTGTGGTAAACTGGTCAACTACAAGGGCAATACACCTGAGACCGTTGCCAACAAGAGCTATATTTACTCTTTGAACGGAAATACTAAGTAAATGAAACAAAAATCTTTATATATGGTAGCCGTAGCAATAGTCTGCGGCGCCATGCTTTATATGTCCTGTTCAAATAAAGTTGACACCGTAGTGCAAGAACCAATCACCCAGGGCAATCCCTATCTGCCCTTATGGGAACATATTCCCGACGGTGAGCCGTATGTGTTTGAAGATCCGGACAATCCCGGCAAGCTGCGTGTTTATATCTATGGCTCGCACGACGACTTGAAGACCATGTACTGCGGTCGCGACCAAGTGGTGTGGTCGGCTCCTGTAGAGGACCTGACCCAATGGCGCTACGACGGAGAAATCCTGGTGGTGAACAAGAATGCCAAGGGCGAACCCTTCGATTCTGCCGGTACTGCCGACGTGTTGTTTGCCCCTGACGTGACGCTGGTGACGGACAGCACGGGCAAGAAGACCTACTACCTCTTCCCCAACGACCAGACGGGCTTCCGCAATGGTCTGATTGCCAAGAGCGACAGTCCCAAGGGGCCTTTCGAGGTGTGCAACTGGAATGCCGACGACCCCAACAAGGTGGACGGCATCTATGACTTCGACCCTGCCGTGTTTGTGGATGACGACGGCCGCGTCTATGGCTACTGGGGTTTTGAGCACTCGATGGCTGCAGAGATTGATCCTGCGACGATGTGTACCGTAAAGCCTGGAACAAAGGTGGTAGACGGCATGGTTTCCGGCAGAAACGAGCCAGGAATCTTCCGTTTCTTCGAAGCATCCTCGCTCCGTAAGATCAAGGATAAGTACGTCTTTATCTATAGCCGCTTCACAGAGGATGGCGAATTCGGCCTGCCCACGTCGAACTATACGCTGGCATACGCCTATAGCGACAAGCCGTTAGGTCCCTGGACCTATGGCGGCACCATCATTGACGGTCGTGCCCGCGAGAAAGACGAGCAGGGCAATGTCATTGCCTCTGCCGTTCCCGACGGTAACACCCACGGCTCGATTTGCGAAATCAACGGCCAGTGGTATGTCTTCTATCACCGTCAGACCGGTACCGACGAATATGCCCGTCAGGCCATGGTGGCTCCTATCACCGTCAAGGTGGAGGAAGGTGCTGGCGGCAAGGTGGAAATCAGCGAGGGCGAATACAACTCCGAGGGTTTTGCCCTCAACGGCCTCAATCCCTTCGAGCGCCATTCTGCAGGTATCGCCTGCTGGCTGACGGGACCGAAGCCAGCCATCCACGAATGGCCCAACAACACATTCTATGGTTCGTACGTTGAGGCATCGTATGGCACTGACAGCAATTTTGAGGCTCCTTACGACCTGAAGAATAATACCAACCGCGTGGTAAACAACACCGACGGCAGCATCGTGGGTTATAAGTACTTCAACTTCGACGCCGAACGTTTGGCAACAGGAAAGAACCTGATGCTCGTCCTGCGACTCATCCCCGAGGGTATCGACGGCACCGTCGAAGTCTGGATGGATCGTCCCTGGGCGTCTCAGGGTGGCAAGAAGATTGGTGAGATAGCGCTGAAGGCCGATATGCCGAAGACCAGCACCGACATGGCGATCGGTATCTCTGCGGATGCCAAAGAACACGACCTTGCAGGCAAGCACGCCATCTTCATCCTCTTCAAGTCCGACACCAAGGAGAAGTCGCTTTGCACCCTCGAAGACCTGGTATTCACATTTGCTGAATAAAAAAGTAGCGCGAATATTTGGTCAGTTCAAAAAAAAGTCGTACCTTTGCACCCTCGAAATTGCGAATAAGCGAAATTTAGTAAAAATAACATTATAATTAACAAGCAAAAATGAAAAAAGGTATTCATCCAGAAAACTATCGCCCCGTCGTGTTCAAGGACATGTCCAACGGCGATATGTTCCTCTCGAAGTCTACAGCAAAGACTAACGACACCGTAGAGTTCGAAGGCGAAACTTACCCTGTGGTAAAGATTGAAATTTCGAGCACTTCTCACCCGTTCTATACCGGTAAGAGCAAGCTCGTCGACACCGCTGGTCGCGTCGACAAGTTCATGAGCCGCTACGGTAAGGCTGCGAAGAAATAAAATATTTCACGCTACAGAACAAGACCTCTAAGGCGCGTCCAGGGTAGTTGCATATGCCCATGGTTGCGCCTTTTTTGTTTAATTCAACACTAAGAACTATTTGATGACAAAAACTATCTGGAAACTATTCTTACTACTTGCAACAGCAACTCTGTCTTCCTGCGGAGGTGGAGACGATGACAACTCCGGAGGTTCACAGAACAAGAATGAAAACAACAAGCCGACAGTAGTAACAAACGACAACAGGAATACGACAGGACCCTTGGAAGCTCAGACAAGGCTGGAATTCCCGCGTCTGAAAAGCGGTATCGTACTTGTCCACTATGCCGAGCTCAACAAGAACACCAATCAAACCGGTGTCAACTACTGCGTAGAATGGGACACCGAATTAGGCTCCCAGCGCTGGAGTTGCTACCAGCTATACAGCAGCATCAATTATCACACCACTTATAATGTTAAAAAATATTGGGGCGAAAACGACGGATCGCTTTCGCCAACATGCCAGTATCCGAATAATCCCCTGCTGCCGCCAGAATATCAGTTCACAAGCGACCCCTACAAGTATTCCGGCTACGACCACGGACACATCTGTCCCTCTGCCGACCGTCTGAGGGCTACGGAATGTAACTATCAGACCTTCTTCATCACCAACATGCAGCCGCAGTATAATAAGTTCAATGCCGGCTTGTGGCAGGAAATGGAGAATGACGTCCGTAACTGGGTCAGCATGTCCGACACGCTATACGTCTGCAAGGGTGGTACTATTGATAACGAGGAGTATATCCTTGAATACGTCAATCAGAGAAGCCATCAGTCCACCCGCGTCAACAAATCCCACATCCCTGTGCCGCGCTTCTTCTATATGGCGCTACTCAGCAGAAAGGGCGATACTTGGGAGGCGATGGCCTATTGGGCGCCAAACCTGAACGAAAACCATACGCTTGACCCTCACAAGGGTTATGCCCTCAAGATTGACCGTCTGGAGGAACTGACCGGCATCGACTTTTTCTGCAATTTACCCGACGATATTGAGGATGAAGTGGAAAGCAAGCTGACACTTAGCTACTGGTTTAAATAAAAAATTCTAAAACTTTTGGCTATAACGAGGATTTTTCGTAACTTCGCACAAGAATTCATTCTAACGCAAAACAATAAACAACAAAAAATGAAAACTATCTATGATTTTACTGTCAAGGACAGAAAAGGTAAGGACGTATCAATGAAAGAGTATGCTAACGAAGTACTGTTGATTGTCAATAGTGCTACGAAGTGCGGTTTCACCCCCCAGTATGAGGAGTTGGAGAAACTCTATAAAGACTACCACAGCCAAGGGTTCGAAATACTCGATTTCCCCTGCAACCAGTTCGGTCAGCAGGCTCCTGGCACTGACGAGTCGATTCATGAGTTCTGCAAGCTGAATTTCGGCACTGAATTCCCCCGTTTCAAGAAGGTAAAGGTCGTTGGCGACGATGCCGACCCGCTGTTCAAGTTCCTGCAGGAGCAGAAGGGTTTTGTTGGCTGGGATATGGACCACCCCATTGCCCACATCCTCGACGATATGCTGTCGAAAGCAGATCCTGACTACAAGCAGAAGCCCGACATCAAGTGGAATTTCACCAAGTTCCTCGTCAACAAGAAAGGTCAGGTGGTAGCCCGTTTCGAACCCACAGAGAAGATTGAGAATATTGAAGCTCAGATTAAGGAACTGCTTTAAGAATTGATAATTGACAATGATGGAACATACAAAATGTCTGATTATTGGCAGCGGACCCGCAGGGTATACCGCTGCCATTTATGCATCCAGAGCCAATCTCAATCCCATTGAGTACGCTGGCATGCAGCCCGGTGGGCAGTTGACACAGACTACCGAGGTAGAAAACTTCCCCGGCTATCCTCAGGGCGTTGACGGCAACCAGATGATGATGGACCTGCGCGAACAGGCCGAACGCTTTGGCGCAGACATCCGCGACGGCGAAATAACGAAGGTCGACTTCTCGCAGCGCCCTTACAAAGCCTGGGACGATGCCGGTCGGGAATTGGAGGCCGACACCGTGATTATTGCCACAGGTGCCTCTGCCAAGTATCTGGGACTCGACGATGAGCGCAAATACAACGGTCAGGGTGTCAGTGCCTGCGCCACCTGCGACGGTTTCTTCTACCGCAAGAAGACGGTAGCAGTCGTGGGTGGCGGTGATACCGCCTGCGAAGATGCCCTCTATCTCAGCGGACTCGCCAAGAAGGTGTATATGATTGTCCGCAAGCCCTTCCTGCGTGCCTCAAAGGTCATGCAGCAGCGTGTCATGGAGCGTGAGAACATCGAAATCCTCTTCGAACACAATACGCTGGGACTCTTTGGCGAGAATGGTGTCGAAGGTGCCCATCTGGTAAAACGCAAGGGTGAGGCCGACGAACAGCTGGTAGACATCCAGATTGATGGATTCTTCCTAGCCATTGGACACAAGCCCAACACCGACATCTTCAAGGAATGGCTCGAAACAGATGAAGTAGGCTATCTGAAGAAGATTGACGGCACGCCGCGCACCAAGCTGCCAGGCATCTTCGTTGCAGGCGACTGTGCCGACCCCGTCTATCGTCAGGCCGTCAGCGCTGCAGGCACAGGCTGCCAGGCAGCCATCGAAGCAGAACGCTTCCTATTAAACAGTTAGTCTCTCTAGAAAAAAATGGTAAAAAACGGAAAAAGCCCCGCTTCACAGCGGGGCTTTTTCATCAAAAAACTAAATTAATCAACCATAAACCTTAACCATTAAAAATCTTTTCACTGGCAAAAGTACAACAAAAATTCAATACATGAGTTCAGTTAGCGTTAATTAAGGTTTAAAATTCGTGATTTTCACGTTTTATCTACCAAAAATCACGCATTTTAAACCAAAATCGATAGGTTTAACATCTTTTTAGCCTATTTTTTGTTGTAATTTGAAGCAAAATAATTATATTTGCAGCATCAAATTAGTCGCCAATGAGTATTTTAAACGTTCTCTTCATCGCAATTATACTGTTTCTTGCAGGATATTCCCTTCGATTGAAGCTCAGACAAAAGCCGGAAAGTGGTAATTTTCTGACTTTCGAGGGGCTGAATCTGCAGGTCAGTAACGACGATGTGATGCAATTCATTCGCGACACAGCCGAAAATTTCAGGCCAACCATGGAAAGCAGAAATATCTCCTTCAACGTCAAATGCAGCCCTGAGAGCATGATGGGGTGGATAGATACCGAAAAACTCGATACAATCTTTCTGTTGTTGCTTGCCGACATCATCAAAGGTTGCCCCGAAGAAGGGAAAATCACCATTCAGGCCAGTACCAACCGCAATTTCGACTCCGTCACCATCCGCATCAACGACAATAGCAGCACATCACTGACGAAAAGCCTGTTCATTGCCCGGCAACTGGTCAACATGCATCACGGCAACCTGCGTAGCGAACACTACGAAGGTCAGGGCAATACGGTAATCATCGAACTGCCTATTAAGAAAGACATACTCGTGGCGAAACAAGCCACGCTGCCAACAGAACAGACAGCCAGCACGCAGCCGTCTTCGTTCCATATTCCCACCAATATCCAGCTGAATATTCCGACCATCGAACTGCCCGAAGGCATTGCCGAAGGTAGCCAGTCGCTTGGCACCCTTGTACAACAGGCCTACAATTCGCCCAGCCATCAGTTCCTGCAGAAGGCCACGAAATGCGTTCAGGAACACCTCGACGACAGCGACTACGACCGCGATGCCTTTGCCGCCGACATGGGAGCCAGTGCCAGCACGCTCTACAACAAGCTGCGTGCACTGACCGGCAAAAACGTCACTGTATTCATTCGCGACATCCGCATCCAGACCGCCATCAAGCTGGCCAAGGACCATCCCGACCTGCGCGTCAGCGATATTGCCTATCGCGTAGGCTTCAAGGATCCCAAATACTTTGCCACTACCTTCAAGAAAGTCACCGGCAAGCAGCCCAAGGAATATTTCGACGAAATCAGAAACGAATAAATACACATGTATTTTTATGCAGCGTCATCCATTGTACGCGACGTGAGCCATAGGCCGGTGAAGGTCAGGAGGCCGTTCATCATCAGCAGTTCGTAGCCGAAATGATAGCCGGTGGTCTGGCCCACCACATATTCGATGGCGTAGCACAAGAAGGGCGAGGCCACGGCGACATACGGCACCAAGCGGTCGTTGACGGGACGTTTGGTGAGCAGTCCATAGGCAAAGAGGCCCAGCAGGGGACCGTAGGTGTAGCCGCAAATGATGTAGATGGCATCAATGAGACTGGTGGAATTGACGGCCTTGAACAGCAGGATGAACAGCACGAAGACACCACAGACCGCAATATGGGTGCGCTTGCGCAGGCGTTCGTCGTCCTTTCGTCCAAGGATATCCACACAGTAGATGGTAGTCAGCGAGGTCAGCGCGGAGTCGGCACTGGAGAACGCCGCCGCCACGATGCCAAGGACGAAGAGGATGGGGATAACGGCGATATAATCGCCGCCCGCAGTAAAGGAACTGACGAAATGCGGCAGGAGGTCGTCGCCGCTGGCGGGAAGGGCCATGCCCTGTCGCTGATACCACATGGTAAGCAGAACGCCCAAGGCCAGAAACAGCATGTTAGCCGGTAGAAAAGCCACGCCGTAGGTACACATGTCCTTCTGCGCTCCACGTAGCGTCTTGCACGTCAGATTCTTCTGCATCATGTCCTGATCGACACCTGTCATCACCAACACGACGAAGACACCGCTGAGGAACTGTTTCCAGAAATTCTGCTTCGATGCCCAGTCGTCCCAGACGAAGACGCGCGACAGCGCGTTACTATCGACGGCACTGACGGCCGCACTCATGGTCAAGCCCAAATCCTCTGCCACCTTATATATAATTAGGAGCAGGGCTGCAAAGAGGCAGAGCGTCTGGAAGGAGTCCGTCCACACCAGCGTCTTGATGCCTCCCGTGCGGGTGTACAGCCAAATGAGCAGCACGAGTATCACCGTCGTCACGGCGAATGGCACGCCGTGCGGTTCGAACACGAAACGCTGCAGGATGATGCATACCACGTAGAAGCGCACGGCAGCACCCGCCATCTTCGACAGCAGGAAGATCCATGAGCCCGTCTTGTGTGAACGCCGTCCCAGCCGTTGTCCCAGATAAGCATAGATGGACGTCAGGTTCAGCCGGTAATACAGCGGCAGCAGTGCGAAGGCCACCACCACATAGCCCAGAATAAAACCCATGCACATCTGCAGATAGGTCATCTGTGTGTTCAACACCATGCCTGGCACTGAAATAAACGTGATGCCCGATATGGACGCACCGATCATGCCGAAGGCCACCATAAGCCACGGCGACTTCTTGTCGGCGCGATAGAACGTCTCGTTGGTTGCCCGCCGTCCCTGCCACCTGCTCATGGCAAAAAGTAAGGAAAAATATGCCAGTACTATCACAATTATCATCATAACGGGTGCAAAGGTAGCAAAAAGTTAAGAGTTAAGAGTTAAGAGTTAAGAAAAAATGTAAGACAAATGTAATTTTCTTCATTCTTAATTCTTCATTCTTAATTAAATTATGTAATTTTGCAGGCGGTAATTATTCACCAACAACAAAAAACAATGGCAAAACAGAAAAAATTCATCCTTCAGGAGAGTGAGATTCCAACACAGTGGTACAACATTCAGGCCGACATGCCCAACAAACCCATGCCGCCTATCCATCCGGCTACCAAGCAGCCGTTGGGAGTAGATGACCTCGCACACATCTTCCCACGCGAGTGCTGCGTGCAGGAGCTCGATACGGAGCACCGCTGGATAGACATCCCTGAAGACGTACTCGAGAAGTACAAGTACTATCGTTCTACCCCGCTGGTGCGCGCCTATGCCCTCGAAGAGGCCCTTGGCACACCTGCCCACATCTATTTCAAGAACGAGTCAACCAACCCCTTAGGTTCCCACAAGATCAACTCTGCCCTACCCCAGTGCTACTATGCCAAGCAGGAGGGCACGACCAACGTCACCACTGAGACGGGTGCCGGACAGTGGGGTGCAGCCCTCAGCTATGCTGCCAAGATCTATGGCCTCGACTGCGCCGTCTATCAGGTGAAGATTACCATGCAGCAGAAGCCCTACCGTTCTTCGATTATGCGCACCTTCGGCGCCGTCGTCACAGGTTCTCCATCAATGTCAACCCGTGCCGGTAAGGACATCCTGACCAAGGACCCCACGCACTCTGGTTCGCTGGGTACCGCTATCTCTGAGGCTGTCGAGTTGGCTACGACCACTCCCAATTGTAAATATACGCTCGGCTCTGTGCTGAACCACGTAGGCCTGCATCAGACCATCATCGGTCTGGAGGCTGAGAAGCAGATGCAGATGGCTGGCGAATATCCTGACATCGTCATCGGCTGCTTCGGTGGCGGTAGTAACTTCGGTGGTATCTCGTTCCCCTTCATGCGTCACAACCTCAGCGGCGAGCGCCATACGGAATTCATTGCTGCCGAACCCGACAGCTGTCCGAAGCTGACTCGCGGTCAGTTCCGCTACGACTTTGGTGACGAGGCAGGTTATACCCCGCTGTTGCCCATGTTTACGCTGGGCCACAACTTCAAGCCCTCGAACATCCATGCCGGCGGTCTGCGCTATCATGGTGCCGGCATGATTATCTCGCAGTTGATTAAGGACGGCTACATGCATGGTGTTGATATTCCTCAGCTTGAGACTTTCGAGGCCGGTATGCTGTTTGCCCGTACGGAGGGCATCATCCCCGCTCCTGAGAGCACCCACGCCATCGCCGCCACCATCCGCGAAGCTAAGAAGTGCAAGGAGACTGGCGAGGAGAAGGTCATCCTCTTCAACCTCTCCGGCCACGGACTCATCGACATGCCGTCGTACGAAGCCTTCATCAAGGGCGACCTGCAGAACTACACGGTTACCGACGAGATGATTGCCGAGAACCTGGCCGAGTTAGACAAGCAATAGTATATATACTCAACTTTCGCAAGCTCAGTCTCGTGAGAGGTAAGAGGTGAGAAGTAAGAGGTGAGAGATATGTTGGATAAACCCATTAGAGGACTATTCTCTTACCTCTTACCACTCACCTCTAAAAAGTGAGTTTGTGAAACATGCGAAACTTGAATTATAATCCCCAATTGTCGTATTGTACGTCGAAACCGCCGAGGAGAAACCAGTTGGCCAGCTCGCGCTCATAGAGACGTTGCAGGTAGGTGGGAGCCTCGACCTGGTCGTATAGGGGAAGTCCGGGCAGGATGCTGCCAGACTCAGGTACTGACGAAGGAGTAGACAGGAGATAAGCAACGACGGACAGGATGTCTTCAAGGGTGATGCCGGCATCTTCCAGCATTTCCTCGGCATCCTCTGGTGTCAGGTCGACCTTGGCCAGTGCGTCCTTGATGCCCGGTACCATGTCCATGAGCATAGCCAGGATACCAACCCTGTTGGCACGATGTGCTTCAATCTGCTCAGGAGCCAATTTGATATTGATTAGCTTGCGCAGGTCGATACCCCAACTCTCCAGCGTCTTGAGAACCTTGAGAATGTTGAGGTCTTTCACCACGTCGTGGTAATAGCGGTTCTGCCCGCCCTCGTAGTAGAGTACGGGCCACACCTCAATGGCGGCAACGGTCTGGATGAGCCATACGATAGCCGAGAGGGAGTGGTTGAGCTTGAACACCAGCGTATTGGTCTGGAGGTTGGTCTTTCCCGGAACCAAACTGGGCGTAAAGCCCTTGTCGCGCATCCAAGGGATGATAGGACGTACGCATTGGATGGGTACGTAGTTGTCGTGACGGCTGTGCTCGATGAAGTAACGCTGAGTCGTGTCAATGTCCCAGCCGTTCATGAGGTTAATCTTCTCCAATGCAGCCATGAAAACCTTGGCCTGGTCGCTCTCCACGTCCATGTAGGCGGGTTGGATGAGGTTATGCAACGAATCCCGCATGCTGACGCCATAGTCGCCGAGCGTGCTTTTCTTCTTGGTCTTGACATATTCCTTCGCACCAGAGGCCAGAGGTTCCTTGAACAGGTCCTTGTAGTCGATGTCGAGGTGCAGGTTCTCAACGGCCGAGATGAGCATCATGACAACATCCTTGCAGTCCTCGCACCAGTCGCGCTTGACATACTCCTTGTAGGCAATGACATAGTCGGTAGGACCACCGCCGGCAAAGGACTTGGTGAAGGTGACGCCCTTGTCCTTATACTCTTGATCGCGCAGCTTGGCCACATAGAGGGTCTCGGAACCGCCCTGCGAGAAACCGAGGTTGAACAGGTACTTGCCTTGGGAGATACCCTTGTCGGCAAGCAACTGACGGGCAGCCAGCAAACCGTCGAGCGAGTTGCGGGCATTTACGTCGCCGCTATGGTAGAACGAAGGTTTGTCGATGCTTGAACCGTAACCGATGAAATCGCTCATCACGAGGATATAGTAGGGTTTCAACGGGTTGGAGATGAGTCCGTTGAGCAGCTCGGTGTTACCTGTCGACGGTGCATCCTCGGGGTCGCCCAGCGTGGCACGGTTGAAGAGCATGATGCCGTCGCAGGGTGCCGTGCCTTTGGCAATCTCAGAGGGGATGATGATGACTCCACTGATGGTAACGGGCTTGCCGTCGACATCCTTCGAGGGATATTCATAGACGTAACGGCGGACGTTGCGCGAGTAGAGCGTCACTCCGCCTGCCCTGGTCTTGATGGTGGTGTCGGCCTCGGCAATAATCTTATAAGTGTACTCCTCTGCGGCACAGGTCAACACACAGGCTACGAGTGCCAAAATGATGATTGCTGTCTTTTTCATTTGCTTTTGATATGATGATTGCTAAAAACTTGCTTCATTTCTCAACGCGTATCCAGTCGGCATCTAACCATCCGCGATCCGCTTTGGCATCGGTTTCGACGCTGACGAAACCAAACTTCGCACCAATCCATTTGCCCTGGCGCATCTGGAAATCGTCGCCGCAGTCGGTGAACTTCTTACCATTCAGGCTGTAGGCAAAATGCACAATGGGTTTGCCGCCATGAGCGACACCAGCCTCAGCATTCGTGACGGTAAGGCGCAGATAGATATCCTCATGGATGCCTGGTTTATAATCAATCTTGTCCTCGGCAGTAGGTTTGAGGGTTGCGATGAGCTTTTCCTCTTGGGCCTTGCCCTTGTCGGCATCATGGCAGGTGAGTTGTAGCAGTTGGAATGCTCTGCCCACACGTTTCACCACCAATGCGGAATAGTCGAGTCCCATCATGATGAGACCACCCATCTGACCGTCAGCCTTCGATGTGAAGCAAATCTTCGTGGTGACGGTGAACTCGTCGGCAGGGGTCTTTTGCAACAGCATGTTAGGAACGAGGAAAAGGTTTGAGGGCACATCTTCCTTCTGACCTCTCACATCAGACATCTTATAAGTATAGATGCGCATGGTGCCAAAGGCGGTGGGAACGCCGAATTTCTCGTCGTAGTTGGCCTGCCACTGCCACTGCTTGCCAATCGTCGCGCCGTCGAACTCATCGCTCTCAGCGGGGTTGACCACGACGGTGCTCGACGTTTTCGGCTTCTGATATGTCGTCACGGGCTCCCCCTTCTTTCCCATGATGGGCCACTCTGAACTCCAGTCAACGGGATTCAAGTGAACCACGCGACCATAGGCCTCCTTGTCCTGGAAGTGGACGAACCAGTCCTCACCATATTTATTATGTACCCACGCACCTTGGTGAGGGCCGTTGATGGCGGACTTGCCCTGCGCGAGGACGATTTTGTGTTCGTAAGGACCGTAGGGGCTCTTGCTGCGCATGGCCAACTGGAAGCCTTCAGGGACGCCACCAGCAGGACACATAATCCAATACCAGCCGTCGCGCTTGTAGAACTTCGGACCCTCGCAGGTGCGGTTTTCAGTGCCATTACCGTCGAACACGATGACAGGCTGTCCGATGGCCTTTGTGCCGTCGGCACTCATCTCGCGAACCGTCAGCACAGAGGCATATTTCGCACGGCTGTTAGCCCAGCCGTTGACCAGATAGCAGCGTCCGTCGTCGTCCCATAACGGGGTTGTATCGATATATCCCTGTCCGCGAATGACGCAGACGGGAGCCTCCCATTCGCCAGCAGGGTCGCCGTTGCGCGTCTTGACCATCATGACGCCGAAGTCGGGGTCGCCCCAATAGATGTAATATTGTCCGTCGTGATAGCGAATGCTCGGAGCCCAGACGCCATTGCCGTGCTGCGGCGTGTTGAAATGTTCGATGAGTTTACCATCGCCCTCGTAGAGCTTGTCAAGGGCATAGCCCACAATCTCCCAGTTCACCAAATCCTTCGAGTGGAGGATGGGCAGCCCTGGAGTACACTGAAACGAGGATGCCGTCATGTAGTAGTCCTCGCCAGATGGTCCCACGCAAACGTCGGGGTCGCTGTAGTCGGCATTAATCACGGGATTGGTATAGGTGCCGTCACCATTGTCGGGCGACCATACCTGCGATCGGTATTGGCCCATCAGCGTTATGGGCAACACCATCAATAGCATCAAGAGCAGTTTTCTCATATTCCATTTGTTTTAGCATGTTGCTTCTGGGTGCAAAGTTAGTCATTTTTTAGGAAATACGCACGTTTTTTGTTCAAAAACAGTCCTTTTGCCCATAAAACCATGAGGCTTAAGGACAAAAGCGACTGATAATCGTCTATTTCTATAGGACAACACAACTGATAAGTATGAAAAAACTATTATTGACATGCTGCCTCGTCCTGACAACAATGGGCGTTATGGCACAAAAGTGGGAAGGACTGGCTGACACGCCGCAGATGGGATGGAGCACATGGAACAAATTCCAAGGTAACATCTCGGAGGACATTATTAAGGGCATTGCCGACGCCATGGTCGAAAGCGGATTGCGCGATGCAGGCTATGTGTACATCAACATTGACGACTGCTGGCACGGCAAGCGCGACGCTGACGGCTTCATCCAGACCGACCCTGTCCGCTTCCCTCATGGCATGAAGGCCGTGGCTGACTACGTACACAAGAAAGGACTGAAACTGGGCATCTACAGCGATGCAGGCACGGCCACCTGTGCCGGTATGCCGGGCTCGCTGGGTCACGAATACCAGGATGCCGTCCAATATGCCCGCTGGGGTGTCGACTACCTGAAATACGACTGGTGTAACACCACGAACGTCAATCCGCAGGGTGCCTATCAACTCATCAGCGATGCCCTGCGCGCTGCCGGCCGTCCCATTCTGCTGAGCATGTGCGAATGGGGTAATAGCAAACCTTGGCGGTGGGCTCGCGACGTAGGTCACTCGTGGCGCACCACGCCCGATATCTGGTGCGATTTCGATTCGCTGCGCGTATTTCCCGGCTACACCCAGTTTGGTGTCATGCAGTGCATCGAGCTCAACGACACGCTGCGCCAGTATGCCGGTCGCGGTCATTGGAACGACCCCGACATGCTGGAAGTGGGCAATGGCATGACGGAGAACGAGGACCGCGCCCACTTCACCATGTGGTGTATGATGGCCAGTCCGCTCATTCTCGGCAACGACGTGCGCTCGATGAGCGAAGCCACGCGTAACATCATCATGAACCGCGAGATGATTGCCGTCGACCAAGACGCGCTGGGCATTCAGGGACTGCACTACTGCGACCGCGACGGCTTGCAGTTCTGGTTCAAGCCGCTGGCTGGCGGCGACTGGGCATTCACCATCCTCAACCCCACCCGTCAGGACATCACGTTCGAACTGAACTGGCAGGACTTCAACCTCACCGATCGCGAAGTCAGCGGACTTAGTACCGCCTTCGACACCAAGGTCTATCAGGTATACAACCTCTGGACCCACAAGCTGGAGGGCAAGACGTCGCTGAAGAACAAAGCCGACCGCAAGCTCACCGTCAAGGCTCGCGACGTGATATCCTACAGGCTAAAAGCGACAGAGGTGTCGCTGTTACAAAATGTGCAGGCCTACAAGAGCATGTCGCTGAACGGCGACTGGCATTATATCGTTGACGTACAGGAAGAGGGTTACTACGACTACCGCATGAATCCTACGCGCTGGGGATTCTTTCAGAACGCGAAGCCCCAACGTCCTGAGGACCTCATCGAATACGACTTCGACAAATCGCCTACAATGCACATTCCCTCCGACTGGAATACACAGGACGGGCAGCTTTTTTTTTACGAGGGAACGGTATGGTTTAAGACCAGTTTTCAGGCTGCACCCATGCAGGACTGCCGCACACTGCTCTACTTCGGTGCCGTCAACTACGACTGTCACGTGTATGTGAACAGCACACATGTGGGTCACCATATCGGTGGTTTCACACCCTTCAACTACGATGTCAGCGACCTGTTGAAGGAGGGTGAGAATACGATTATTGTGAAGGTGGATAACAAACGCCATGCTGAGGATGTGCCTACACAAATCTTCGACTGGTGGAACTATGGCGGCATTACGCGCGATGTGAAGTTAGTGAAGCTGCCCAAGACCTACATTGAGGACTACACCCTCAATATGGTCGGTGGTTCCCCCACCGGCACCAAAGCCAAGAAGCAGAAGCTTAGCTTTACAGCCCAGCTGAACAGACAGGAAGCCGGCCACAAGGTGACCGTCAGCATACCCGAACTGAAACTACAGCATCAACTCATCACCGATGCCGATGGAAAAGTTCGTTCAACGTTTAACGTTCAACGTTCAGCGTTACAGCTCTGGAGCCCAGACAGTCCCAAACGCTACCGCGTAGACATTAGCGTGGAAGATGATTCGTTCGCCTCCACCATCACCGATTCCATAGGTTTCCGCACCATCGAGACACGTGGCAAAGAGATACTGCTCAACGGCAAGCCCATCTTCCTGAAAGGTATCTCCATCCACAACGAAAAACCCAACGGCGGCGGACGCGCCAATAGCGTTGAGGATGCCCGCACGCTGCTCTCGTGGGCCAAAGAACTGGGGTGCAACTTCGTTCGTCTGGCGCACTATCCACACCACGAGGAAATGGTTCGCGAAGCCGAACGCATGGGTATTCTTGTATGGTCGGAGATTCCCGTCTACTGGACCATTGCCTGGAACAATCCCAAGACATTCGACAATGCCAAGGCACAGCTGACAGACATGATACGCCGCGACCACAACCGCGCGAACGTCATCATCTGGAGTATTGCCAACGAAACACCGCATTCAAAAGAGCGCGATGCATTCCTGAGTCGCTTGGCACAATATGCCCGCTCGCTGGACAACACCCGCCTCATTTCGATGGCTATGGAGGTGACCAGTGCCTCGAACTACGTCAATCGACTGAACGACAACATGAACCAGTATGTCGATGTGGTCAGTTTCAACCAGTATATCGGCTGGTATCGCGACGTAAATGACGCGCCGAAGATGCGGTGGGAGATTCCCTACGACAAACCCGTCATCATCAGCGAGTTTGGCGGTGGAGCCCGCTATGGTCTGCATGGCGACAAGAACCAGCGCTGGACAGAGGAATTCCAGGAGAATCTCTACATCGAGAACCTTGCCATGATTGACAAGATAGAGGGTCTCGCCGGCACGACACCCTGGATCCTGAAAGACTTCCGCTCACCGCGCCGCGTGCTGCCCGGCGTGCAGGACTATTACAACCGCAAAGGTCTTGTCAGCGACAAGGGAGAGAAGAAAAAAGCCTTCTACGTACTCAAGGAATGGTATGAGAGCAAATAGAAACTAAACTTACTGTTTGAGCCCACTAAAGAAGTGGGCTCAATTACTATATTTACTTGTTTTCGTTCATGTATTCGCGGGGAGACATGCCGTAGAACTTCTTGAAAATGGTGGAGAAGGAGGCGGCATTGTTGAAACCGCAGGCGTACATGACTTCAGTGATGTTCATATTGTGGGAGGCCAGTAGATTAGCGGCCTGCTTGAGACGGATGTTGCGGATGAAGTCGTGAGGTGTCTGTCCGGTGAGCTCTTTCATCTTGCGGTGAAGGTGGACACGGCTGATACCGACTTCCTCGGCAATGCTGTCGACGCTGAGGTCGCTGTTGCCGATATTTTTGTTGATGACCTTCATGACGCGTTCAAGCAGCTGTTCGTCGGGCGACTTCATCTTGACGTCGTCGACCTGTTCTTCGAGCAGGTCGTTGCGGCCGTACTTCATGCGCAGCAACTGGTGGGTATGAACGAGGTTGATGATGGTGCGGCGCAGGATGTCCATATTGAAGGGTTTCATGATGTAGGCGTCGGCACCCATCTCGAGACCTTCCAACTGGTCCTCGTCGCGGCTCTTGGCGGTGAGCAGGATGACGGGGATGTGGCTGGTGGCAGGATTAGTCTTGATGGTCTGACACATGGTGTTGCCGTCCATTTCGGGCATCATGACGTCGGAGATGACGAGGTCGGGGATGACCTTCAACACGGTGCTGAGACCTATGCGACCATTCTCGCAGGTGGTGATGTCGTAGTCGGGCGACAACTCGGTCTGGAGGAATTCGAGGATTTCGGAGTCGTCCTCGACGAGCACGATATGGTGGCGGCGGCTGACCTTGGGCAGCTCTGCAGCGGCCTCGGCGGCATCGTCAGCGGTTTCGAGCTCATTGATGAGGCTGGTGGCTTCTGTAGCTACGGGCGGAACGTCCTCGTCGATGATTTCCTCGGGTTTGAGGTGGGCATAGCCCAGCGGGATGGTGACGATGAACTCGGCGCCTTTCCCGTCGTCATTGTTCTGGGCTTTGATGGTGCCGTGGTGGAGTTCGACGAGTGAGCGTGTGAGGTCGAGGCCGATGCCTGTGCCTGTGTTACGGTCGTTGGCATGGGTAGGTGTCTGATAGAAGCGTTCGAAGATGCGTTCGAGCTTATCGGCAGGGATGCCATCGCCTGTGTCGCGGATAGCTATGCGTACGTTCTTGTCGTCGTGGGTGAGGCGGATATGTACCTTTCCGCCAGCAGGTGTGAACTTGAAGGCGTTAGAGAGGAGATTAACGATGACTTTGTCGAAATTGTCGCGGTCAATCCATACGGGCAGGTCTTGGGTGTCGTGTTTGAAGGTGAACTGGATGTTCTTGGCCTTGGCCTGCTGGGAGAAGAGAGTGTAGATGTCGCCAATGAAGGATACAAGCTCGGTTTCGCACATGTGCATCTGCATCTGGCCCTTGTCAATCTTACGCAGGTCCATCATCTGGTTGATGAGTCCGAGTATGCGCTCGGCATTGCGGCGGATAGTCTCGTAGACGCTGCGGCGATGGACGTCGTCGTCTTGCTTGATGAGCGACATCAGGGGGGTGACGATGAGCGTCATAGGGGTACGAATCTCATGTGAGATATTCATGAAGAACTTCAACTTGGCATCGGCCATTTCCTCGGCATGGATGTGCTCCTGCAAGCGCAGATGGTCCTGTTCCTTGCGGTGATGCTGATAACGGTAGCGCAGGAAGAGAGCCACAAGGGCAAGGATGTAGCAGGCGTAGGCAAAGGGCGTGCGATACCAGGGTGCATGGATGACGACACGGAAGCAGCGCTCGGGTGTGGAGATGCCGTTCTGCTCGGCAACGACGCAGAAGTCGTAGTTGCCTGGCGAAAGGTGGGAGAAGGTCATTTCGTTGACGCCTGGCTGCATGCGTACCCACTCCTCGTTATTGATGCGATAGCGGTAAACGATATGTTCAGGATTGTCGTAGGTCAGCGTGGACAGTTCGATGCCGAAGGTGTTGTCGCTGGAACTGAGCACAAACTGGTCGGCATTGATGACTGGGGTGTTCGCCACCTTCCAGAAGCCGGACATAGTGGCGGTGGTAACGGGCTCGCCATTCACTTTAAAGCCTGTCAGCTTTACCTCTGCATTCCATTTGTGCTCTCGAATTTCTGAGGGGTTGAACCACGTCACGCCTGCCAGACCGCCAAACACCATCAGTCCGTTAGGCCCCACCCACGAGGCACCATCGCTGAACTCGTTGGACTGCAGGCCGTTGTCGACAAAATAGCTGTTGGTCTGACCCGTCTTGGGGTCGAGACAGCACAGACCGTGATCGGTGGAAATCCACAGGCGACCCCTGTTGTCCTGCTCGATGGAGGCGATACCGTTGTCGGTAAGACCGCTTTCGAGGTTTCTAACTTCCATCTTATGGGTCTTGGGGTCATAACACTGCAAGCCGTCGTTAGTGCCGATGTAGAGGATGCCTCCATACTCTCGTGCGATACGTGTAGGCTTGCCGTAGTTCAGACAGTTCTGACCGAATGTCGACAGCCAGTTCTCGGTTTTGATCTCCATGGCACAGAGACCCATGGACGTGGCACAATAGATGTGCTTGCCATCGGGCGAGATGGATATCTGCGAAAGGTAGTCGTTGGCAATACTGTTTATCTTGTGGTTTTCCGAGGCATTGTCCTTCTGGTCGTAGACCTTTATGTCGCCAGTCTCAGCATTCAGGCGCAGCAGACCATTGCCCATGGTAGCCAGCCAGATGTTACCCTCGCGGTCGCATTCCAAATCGAAGATACTGGTCGTGGCACCCTGGGGCAAGGGGTAAGGATGATAGGTCATGCTCTTGACATCGATATAGCCCAGTCCCTCCTTATAGGTTCCCAGCCAGATGCGTCCCTTCAAGTCTTCGCAGAGTGACAAGACGGTGGCAGGAAAGTTTTCCTTGAAGTGCTTGACAGCTTTGGTGTTATCGTCCATGCAGTAGAGTCCGTCGCGGTCGGTGCCTATCCAGTGGTATCCATTCGAGCCGCCCACTACGCTGGTAACGCAGGCCGTGCCGATGGTATTCTTCGACCCCAACTTGTAACCCATATAGCCGAAACCCATGGCATGGCCAGGCTGCATGTATATACCTTTCTGCAATAGTCCGAGCCACACGTTGCCGTTGCGGTCCTCGCAGATGGAGTAGACCTTCGCCGTGCTCAGGTCGACGTCACGGCTGAAATAGGGATTGTCACGCAGATAGTTGTTCTTGGGATCGTAGATGGCTAGTCCCGAACCATCGTAACCCAGCATGATGTGCTGGCGGCGATTGACATACAGCGTGGAGATGTGTTTGTTGCCTGTGGCCTCGATATGGACAGGCGTATCACCATCGAGGCGGTAAAGGCCATGATTGGTGGTGCCGACATAGAAGTCGCCATTGCTGTCTTCGCAAATATCGAAGATGGTGTGCTGATGCTCCTCATCCTGGAAATAGCGCTTGATCTGGTTGCCGTCCCAACGCCACAGCCCCTGGTCGTCGGAGATAATCCAAAGATTGCCCTGACTGTCTTCCATCAAACGGTGTATGGACTTGGCCTCTCGCAGACGTTTGTCCATTTCTCGGGCTTCCTGCTGACCATTCATTTTCAACACACCATGGCCTGACGTACCTACCAGGATATCTCCATTGCGACGCTCAATCAGCGAGGTGACGTAGCAGGGAACGGAAATGCCGTCAACGCTGTAGGTCATGACATCATGGAAACGCTCGCCGTCGTACGTCTGCAGCGCTCCGTACATGCCCACATAGAACAGTCCGTTGTGATCCTGCATCATGCAGTTGACGTGGTTGCTGGCCATGCCGAGGTCCTTGCCGGACTCTTTCTTCAGGATGCGGAACTGGTAACCGTCGTAGCGGTTCAAGCCGTTACGCGTGGCAATCCAAATGAAACCATCGTGGTCGATGTATATTTGTGTTGTGAAACTGCTTGACATCTGTTTGTCAGCGTCAAACAATTTACCCATCTGGGCGTGGGTGCTCAGAGATATCAATAGTAAAAGTGAGATAAGAACTTTACACTTCATGTCGTAATATCAAGTTAGTCGGTCTTGTAATCTGCGTGCAAAGTTAAGCAATTTGACAGAAAACACCAAAAAAAACATAAACTTTATCTCACGTAACACAAAAAAAACAGGTTACGTGAGATAAAAAACGAGTATGAATAGTGCAGTTTTAACTATTTTTCAGTGACGCTGTAGTCGAAGCTATCAACATCGACCCAGCCGCCCAGACGCTTGGTGGCATAGTTGAAAATGCCAAACTTGCTGCCCATGAAGAAGCGCTGCCAGTCGAAACGCAAGCGGTATTCGCCGCCCTTCTGCGTCCATTCGTTGCCGTCGGTGCTATAGAAGAAGGTGGCCTTGTCGCCCTTGCCCGGGCGGAATTCGGCATCAATGCGCAGCCACACGATAGGAGATGTGAGTTCTACGCGGTCAACGGTTTTCTCGTCGAAACCTTCCACAGCCTTCTCACGCTGCGTCAGTTTCACTTCCCATTCATCGAGTTCCAGCAGCCATTTGCGACCTTGTTTCTTTACAGCCCAGGCACACGTCCTGTCGTTGAAGGCAGCAAAACCGGCAACGTCGCCATCCTTCATCTTCGACAGGTCGAGCTTGACGGCACCACTGCACGTAGGACCTTCCATGCGCTGAGTCAGGGTGTTGGGAGCCAAATAAATATTGGGAACCACACGATTGGTCTTCAGGCGCAGCCATCCCGGACGTGCTGTCAAACTCCAGGCGTCGTCTACGGGATTGTGGTTCCACTGCCAGTGGAGACCGAGCTTGTCGCCATTGAAATCGTCGGCACAGACAATATGCGTTTCAGGTTCGCCACTCTTCAGTGCACGGACATGCTCAGGCACAATACCTTCCTCGTCGCCTAACATGGGCCAACCGTCAATCCATCGGCAGGGCATCAGCGTGAGCACTCGGCCCACACCACCACGATCCTGGAAGATGATGCCATACCAGTCACCCCATTCGGTATCGACAATGGTGCCTTGTGCGAGATAGGAGAAACCGCCGAAAGGTGACTGGAGGATGACCTTCTTCTCGTAAGGTCCGTGGATGTCGTCTGCACGGTAGCAAACCTCGCGGCGATGACGCCCAGGGGCATAGACGTGCGAAATCATAAGCAGATAGTACTTGCCGTTATGCTTGATGACACGCGAACCCTCAAGAAGTCCCGTCTCGTCTTCTTCGCGTTGGAAGATGTGCTGATGGGTGCCCTCAATGACATCGCTAAGGTCGGGTTTCAACTCCATCAGTTCACCTGTACCATATATGACATACACGCGATTGTCGTCGTCGAAGAACAGCGAGCAGTCGTGGAAATGGCGCATGCGTGAGAGCAGCGTCCAAGGGCCTTCGGCCTTCTCTGCCGTGAAGATATAGGTGTCGCCCATCGCTCCTGCTTCATTGGGAGCCAGAAGGGCATAGAATCGTCCGTTATGGTATTTCAGCGACGTAGCCCACTGTCCGCGACCGTAGGCGGTGCCTTCTTTCAAGTCGTATTTGGGCGAGTCGGTCAGTTTGTCGAAGATGTAGCTCACCGTTTCCCAGTTCTTGAGGTCCTTCGACCGCATAACGGGAGCGCCGGGCATCAGATGCATCGTGGTACTGACCAAATAATAGGTATCTCCCACGCGTATAACATCGGGATCGGGCACGTCTGCCCACAGCATCGGGTTTGTTACGTAATCCTTCACGAGTTTGTCATCTGTATTAAACCCATCAGGGCTGCTGGAACGCTTTCCAGCAGCTTCTGAGGTTACAAAACAAACTACTAATGATAATATTACTAAAACAAATCTCTTATTTCTCATATCTCTGTATATATGCCGTTTTAGTTTTTTGACGCTGCAAAGATAAGGACAATTTTTGAAAGTGACATTACCTTGCGTTTCACAAACTTTATCATTTGTATCATTTAGTGTCAATTTTACAAAAAATAAAAAACTCCCATCTTCTTGATAAAGAAAGACGGGAGTAAAAGTTTGTCTTTTAATGAGTTAGAAAAGGAACGTCTTTTCGAGCCAATAGGTCAGGATACCTGCCAGATAACCCACAAAGACGATCCACGTAATCTTCTTCATATACCAACCGAAGGTGATTTTCTCCAGTCCCATGACCACCACGCCAGCCGCAGAACCGATGATGAGCATCGAACCACCGACACCGGCACAGTAGGCCAGCAGCTGCCAGAAGATGCCGTCGACAGCAAGGTCACCGGCAGCCTGAACAGGATACATACCCATGCAGCCAGCCACAAGCGGCACGTTGTCGACGATGGACGACAGCACACCGATGATGCCTGTGACAAGGTAGTGGTTGCCCTCGAAGGTAGCGTCGAGCCCTTTACCCAACATGGTGAGCACGCCGACCTCCTGCAATACGGCGACAGCCATGAGGATGCCGAGGAAGAACATGATGGTCGAGAGGTCTATCTTGGTCATGATGTCGCTTACGCGCTTGGCCATGGTGTCGTCCTCAGCGGTGTTGTAGTGGAAAATCTCCGTTGTGGTCCACAGGATGCCCAGTACGAGCAGGATGCCCATAAACGGCGGCAGGTGGGTCAGCGTCTTGAAAATAGGTACGAAGATGAGTCCACCGACGCCCAGCCAGAAGATGATGTCGCGCTGGGTTTTCGTAAACTGGCTCACATCGGCCTTCGGCAGGTTCTGCTCCTTGTCGAACTTCCCTTTGAGTTGCAGGCTGAGGATGAATGCCGGGATGAGCATGGAAACCAGCGAGGGGATGAAAATCTCGCTGAGCACGCCCTGTGTGGTGATGACGCCCTTGATCCACAGCATGATGGTCGTCACGTCCCCAATGGGCGAGAAGGCACCGCCGCTGTTGGCAGAGATGATGACCAGTGCAGCATAGATCATGCGGTCGCCACGGCTCTGCACCAGCTTCCTCAGCACCATAATCATCACAATCGATGTGGTGAGATTGTCGAGGATGGCCGACAGGAAGAAGGTCATAAAGGCCATACGCCACATGAGCTTGCGCTTCGAACGGGTCTTCAGCGTGTCGCGAACGAAGTTGAAGCCACCGTTGGAGTCGACAATTTCGACGATGGTCATAGCACCCATCAGGAAGAACAGCGTACCTGCTGCATCACCCAAATGGTGTTCAATGACCTCGGCAATGTGATGGATGACACCACCGTCGGCAATCTCAGGATAATAGGCTGCGGGACCACACATCAGCAGGGTCCAGCAACCTACACACATGAGCAGGGCAATAGCAGCCTTGTTCACTCTTGTCAGGCTCTCAAGGGCTATGCACAGATAGCCGATGACGAAGACCGTGACAATACAAATTGTTAAAGTAGACATTGTAATTGTTTTGTTATTTCGTAGTTACATTTTCACGATATCACATCGTTACCTCCACGACATGCTTGCCGGCGGAGTAAGGGATGACGGTGCCCTCGATGGGAGTCCCGTCGAGCACGATGCTCTTCACGCCCTTCTGTGCGCCATTCGGGTGGATGGTAATTTCGTAATCAGCATCGCGGAACTTGCGCTGAACGGTATAGTCCGTAGCGGTCTCAGGCAGACAGGGGTCGATGCGGATGCCGTCGTAGTCGGGCTTGATGCCGAGGATGAACTCCGATACCGTGTACCACATCCAGGCAGCAGTACCCGTCAGCCACGAGTTCTTACCCTCACCGGGCTTGAAGGCATCCTTACCGGCTACCATCTGGCAGTTGACGTAAGGCTCCACCTTGTGCAGCGTCTGGTATTTCTCCTCGACGTACGAGGGCAGAATCTTGGCGTAGTGGTTCCAGGCGTCGTTTCCGCGACCTGCCAGACACTCACCGATGATGACCCAGGGATTGTTGTGGCAGAAGATACCGGCGTTCTCCTTGTAGCCCTCGGGATATGACGAAATCTCACCATATTCATAGATGTACTTTGAGAAGGCGGGATTGTTCAATACCATGCCGTGCTCGCATTCCAGATACTTCTTACATGAGTCGAGCGACTTGGCCACCAAGCCGTCCTCAGCACCGATTTCGGCCATCGTACACCAACCCTGCGACTCGATGAAGATCTTCGCCTCGTCGCACTCGTTAGAACCAATCTTGCGACCATAGAAGTCGTAGGCGCGCAGATACCACTCGCCATCCCAGCCGTGCTTCTTCACAGCGTCAATCATAGCATCCACAGCCTGCTGCATACGGGCAGCCTCGTCACTCTTGCCAATCTTCTTGCAAAGAGCCACATAGTCCTTGCCCGTGACGACGAACAGTCCGGCAATCATCAGCGATTCGGCCTTGGTGCCCTCGCTGACGTTCTCCGTGGTCTGGAAACTCTCATTGGGATCCCACGAGAAGCAGTTCAGGTTCAGACAGTCGTTCCAGTCGGCACGTCCAATGAGCGGCAGCATATGCGGACCAAGGTTCTTGATGACGTGGTCCATCGAAATCTTCAGGTGTTCGAACAGGGTGACCTCCGAGCCGGGCTGATTGTCAAACGGTACCATCTCGTCGAGGATCGAGAAGTCGCCTGTCTCCTTTATATAAGCCACAGTACCGAAGATGAGCCAGCAGGGGTCGTCGTTGAATCCGCCGCCGATGTCGTTGTTGCCGCGCTTGGTCAACGGCTGATACTGGTGGTAGCAACCACCATCGGGGAACTGCGTGGAAGCAATGTCGATGATGCGCTGACGGGCGCGTGGGGGAATCTGGTGTACAAAGCCCACGAGGTCCTGGTTCGAGTCGCGGAAACCCATGCCACGGCCTACCCCACTCTCGAAGAACGATGCCGAACGCGAGAAGTTAAACGTCACCATACACTGGTACTGGTTCCAGATGTTCACCATGCGGTCGAGCTTGTCGTTGCCCGTGCGTACCTTATATATATTAAGCAGCGCATCCCAGTACTCGCACAGCTCGGCAAAGGCCTTGTCCACCTTGGCGGTAGTATCGAGCTCGGCAATGAGGGCGTGGGCCTTCTTCTTGTTAATCACCTGAGGAGCCTCAAACTTCTCGTCCTGTTCATTTTCGATATATCCCAGCAGGAACACAAAGTCCTTCGACTCGCCTGGCTGCAGCGTTACCTCGATATAGTGCGAGGCTATCGGGCTCCAACCGTGAGCGTGGCTGTTGCGGGGCTTGCCCTCCATCACAGCCTGTGGGTCGGCAAACTCGTTGTACAGTCCTACGAACGTCTCGCGGTCAGTGTCGTAGCCCTGAATCTCGGCATTCACATGGTAGAACGCATAGTGATTGCGGCGCTCGCGGTACTCCGTCTTGTGATAGATGGTGCTTCCCTCGATCTCCACCTCGCCCGTCGAGAAATTACGCTGGAAGTTCTCCATGTCAGTGGCGGCATTCCACAGACACCACTCCTCGAAGGAAAAGAGCTTCAGCTTCTTGACGGCCGACGACTCGTTCTTCAGCGTCAGTTTCTGCACCTCAGCCCACTTCTTCAGGGGTACGAAGAACAGCACACTGGCCTCCACACCATTCTTACGGCCTGTGATGCGCGTATAGCTCATGCCGTGACGGCACTCATAGAAGTCAAGCGGTGTCTTGCAGGGCTTCCATCCTGGATTCCAAACGGTGTCGCCATCCTTGATGTAGAAATAGCGTCCGCCATTGTCCATCGGCACATTGTTGTAACGATAGCGCGTGATGCGACGGAATTTGGCATCCTTGTAAAAACTGTAGCCACCTGCGGTGTTACTGATTAATGAGAAAAAATCCTCGTTGCCCAGATAGTTAATCCAAGGCCACGGTGTCTGCGGGTCTGTGATGACATACTCGCGATGTTGGTCGTCAAAATGACCGTAACGTTTCTGTTGTTCCATTGTCAAATGCTTTATGTCTTAAGTTCGTTTACATGCAAAGCTGCGGTTAAGCGAGGGCCATGATGCTCGCATCAATGGCCGAGTGTGAGCAGTTTCGCGGCGTTTACGCCGCAATGCTCGTGCAAGCCGATTGCAACGCCACACTCTATACCTTTAGGTTAGAGAACGTAATGGAGCTTGCTTCAATTGCTGAGGCGCAGCCGAGTTTCGCACGCTTCTGCGTGCAAAGTTAGTGAAAAACGAGAGAATAACAAAATAAAAAAACATTTTTTTGTTCAATTCAAAAAAATAATTTAACTTTGTAGCCGATTTACAACGACTATTAACGATAATAAGTAACATGAGACCAAAAACAATTCTCCTGACAGCATTGGGCTCCGTGCTCTCGATGGTGTTATCTGCACAAAGCGTTCGCGAAACCATCTGCCTGGACAAAGGGTGGAAGTTTACATTCGGCCATGCTGCCGACCCGGCAAAGGATTTCGGCTGTGGCACCGAGTATTTCAACTACCTCACAAAGGCCAGTTCCATCCACAACGAAGGACCGTACACACCGAAGTTCGACGACGCCGCGTGGCAGGAGGTACAGATTCCCCACGACTGGGTGACGACACTGCCCTATGCCCTTGATGCCAGCCATTCGCACGGCTACAAGACCGTTGGCTGGAAATATCCCGCTACCAGTGTGGGCTGGTATCGCAAGGTCGTGACGATTCCCAGCAGCGACCTGGGCAAGCGTCTCATGCTGCGTTTCGACGGCATTTTCCGCAATGCCCGCGTGTGGTTCAACGGCTTTTATATGGGTACCGAGCCCAGCGGCTATGCCACGCAGGTGTACGACATCACGCCCTATGTGAAATATGGTGACGAGAACCTCATCTGCGTGCGTGCCGATGCATCACTCGAGGAAGGCTGGTTCTACGAGGGTGCCGGCATCTATCGCGACGTATGGCTCGAGAAAATGGCCGAGGTCAGCGTCGCTCCTTTTGGCACGTTCGTCCGCGCAGATTTGCAGAAGAAGCCCGGCGCTGCTGTGCTGTCGGTCAGGACCGAGGTGACCAATAGCGGTCTCGAGAAGCAACTTTATGCGGTGGATATCCGGCTGCTCGATGCCGAGGGACGCGAAGTGGCGTATGGCAAGGACAACTACCCCAGCAATCTGGGTGCCAAGGACACAAAAGGTCAGGAGTGTGTGTTGATTGTCAAGGAACCCCATTTGTGGAGTCCTGACGATCCGTACCTCTATCAGGTGGAACACATCGTGAAGGTGGATGACAAGGTGACCGATGTCTATACGACGACCTTCGGCATACGCGACATCCGTTTTGATGCCGAGCAAGGCTTCCTGCTCAATGGCAAGCCGCTGAAACTGAAAGGCGTCAATATGCACCAGGACCATGCCGGCGTGGGCGCTGCCATTCCCGATGCCCTGCAGGCGTGGCGCATCCGTCAGCTGAAAGCGTTCGGGTGTAACGCCTATCGCGCCTCACACAATCCCATGACCCCTGCCCTACTCGACATCTGCGACCGCGAGGGCATCCTCGTCATCGACGAAAACCGCCTGATGGGCATCAACGACGAACACCTGCGACTCCTTGAGCGCATGATACGCCGCGACCGCAACCACCCCAGCATCATCCTCTGGAGCGACGGCAACGAGGAGTGGGGACTGGAGAACACCATTCAGGGCAAGCGTGTGGCCGAGGCCATGCGGGCATATACGAAGCTGTTCGACCCCACCCGCCCCAGCACGGTGGCCAATGCCGGCGGCACGGAACTCATCAAGGGGCTCGACGTAGTGGGCTTCAACTATATCGTGCAGAACGACGTCGACAACCGCAAGGCGGCGAACCCCTCATGGAAGATTGTGGGCACCGAGGAAACCAGCGGTTGCGGCACGCGCGGCTGGTACTTCGACTCGCCCGACTACCCCGGACGCATGGTTTCCATGAATCGCGACACCACCCACCACCACGTTGAAAACGTCATCGAGCGCGGCTGGCAGTTCTATGCCGACCGTCCGTGGGCGGCAGGCCTGTTCTACTGGACAGGTTTCGACTATCGCGGCGAACCCAATCCCCTGAAATATCCTGCCCACGACTCCGAGTTCGGCATCCTCGACTACTGCGGATTCCCCAAGGACGAGGCGTGGTACCTGAAGTCGTGGTGGACCGACGAACCCACGCTCCACATCTTCCCCCACTGGAACCTGCAGGGCCACGAGGGCGAGGAAGTGGAACTCTGGGCCTACAGCAATTGCGACGAGGTGGAACTCGTGGTCAACGGCAAGAAGCTCGGTCGCCAGCCGATGCCCAAGAACGGACACCTCAAGTGGCGCGCCGTCTATCAGCCCGGCCGTGTGGTCGCCTACGGCTATAAAGGTGGTAAGCGCATCATGACGCAAACCGTCGAAACCACCCAGCCAGCCAGTCAAACCCTACTGAAAGCCGACCGCACAACACTTACTGCCGATGGTCGCGACGTCGCTGTCGTCACGGTCGAGGTGCAGGACAAGCGAGGCCGCGTCGTCCCCGACGCCTGCCCCCTGCTCACCTTCACGCTCCAGGGCGAGGGACGCATCCTCAGCGTGGGCAATGGCGACCCCATGTATCCCGGTCAGGACCATCCGTCAGCGAAGGATTGCAAATCGTTCACCATCCCCGCCTTCAACGGCCTGGCACAGGTCATCATCCAGAGCACGGACACGCCGTCCGCCCTCACCCTCACCGCCTCAGGCGATGGTCTGAAAACGGGAACCCTCACCGTGTCAACTGTACGTTGAACGGGGTTAGTCTTATTTAACCTGTATCATCGCAAAGGTAGCGGTGTAGGTGGTGCCGTCCTCGCGATTGCGTAACAAAGGGGACGGAAAAGATTTCCAAGCCATCGCGTTTGCGCTAACTGTTTTGTGTCTTATCCTTTTGTTGTTGTTGGTATGTTACATTTCGGATAGTTTGTGTTACAAATAATGTACGCGCATACGGAAAATAATGTGTACCTTTGCATGCAAATAAATATTATGCGACTACACAAAATGAAAAGACTTGTTATTTGTGCTGCCCTCATCGTGGCAGGAACGCTGGGAATGAGTGCCCAGAAAACGATGAAAGCCCCCAAGGGCGGTAAACTGATTAGTGACGAACTGATTGGCATCTTCTTCGAGGATATCTCGTCGAGTGCTGACGGTGGTCTGTATGCTGAGCTCGTCGAGAACGGCTCGTTCGAGTACAGCCCTGCCGAGCGCGACGGATGGGGAGCCGGCACGTCGTGGAAGGTAATTCGCCCGGGTCACTCGCTGGGAGTGATAGAGGTTCGCAAGGACAAGGGTATCCACCCCAACAACCCCACCTACATGCGACTGACTGCCGAGCGCACCAAGGAATACTACGACTATAAGGGCTGGAAGGGCTACGGCATCGAGAACGACGGTTTCGACGGCATCTCGGTGAAGGCTGGCAAGAAGTATGACTTCTCTGCCTTCTTCCGCAACTACGGTGCTGCCAAGCAGATTCGCGTCGCACTGGTAGAGCCGCAGGGCTGGGGCAAGGACCCGAAGCTGTTGGCTGATGCCACGCTGACGGTGGATGCTGCGAACTGGAAGAAATACGAGGCTGTGCTGACCCCCGACAGCACTTGTCAGAATGCCACGCTACAGATACTGATGCTGACCAATGGCGACATGGACGTCGACATGGTGTCGCTGATGCCCGAGGAGACTTTCAAGGGTCACGGTTTGCGCACCGACCTGGCACAGGCTCTGGCCGACCTGCACCCGAAGTTCATGCGCTTCCCTGGCGGTTGTGTGGTTCACGGTGGCGGTGACGGCTTCTGGGACACCTACCGCTGGAAGACCACCATCGGTCCGAAGGAGCAGCGCCGCGGCCTGAAGAATACGTGGGGCTACCACCAGTCGATGGGTCTGGGCTACTTCGAGTATTTCCAGTTCTGCGAGGACCTCGGTATGGAGCCGCTGCCCATCCTGCCATGCGGTGTGAGCTGTCAGGGTACCAACGGTGGTTGGGGCATGTGGCCGACGCAGGCTCAGGACGTGGTGCCTATGTCAGAGATGGACGAATGGGTGGCTGAAGCTATCGACCTGATAGAGTGGGCCAATGGCGACCCTGCCACGAACAAGTGGGCGAAGATGCGCGCCGACGCCGGTCACCCCGCGCCCTTCAACCTGAAGTATCTGGGACTGGGCAACGAGGAGAAGATTTCGCCCGAGTTCTGCGAGCGTTTCCGCTATATATATAATAAGGTGATGGAGAAGCACCCCGAAATCGTCATCGTAGGAACGGCCGGTCCTGGTTCGCATCCCGGCAACAGCGACCTGGAGGAAGGTTGGAAGCTGGCCGACGAGCTGGGTATGCCCATCATCGACGAACACTACTACGAGCCCAACGCCTACTTCCTGAGCAGCCGCCAGTACAACTACTATCCCCGCGACCGCAAGACGAAGGTCTATCTGGGCGAGTATGCTGCCAAGGACAAGAAGCTCATCGACGCACTGGCCGAGGGTCTGTATCTGCTGCACGTCGAGCGTAACGGTGACATCGTGGCTATGACGTCGTATGCACCGCTGTTTGCCAAGAAGACCAATACGAATTGGAATCCCGACATGATCTACTTCGACAATGAGCGTCCGTACCTGACCTGCAGCTACTATGTGCAGCAGTTGTTCGGACAGTCGAGTGGACAGTACTACTATGGCGACTGCGTACAGATAGAAGATCCCGATGCTGCTCCCCGCTGGCAGGGTCTGCCCGAGGATCAGGAGAGCGGTTTCTTGCAGGGACAGAGCGTGGTGCTGAACGTGAAGACAAGGAAGTTGTATGTGAAGCTGGTGAACGCGTCGGACAAGGAGAAGGAGGCCGAGGTTAACCTGAGCCGCTTCCCCATCAAGAAGACCGCTGTGAAGACCGTGATCACGGGTTCGGCCAACGACGAGAACAACTACGACAAGCAGCCCATCGCTCCGAAGACGGAGACCATCAAGGCTAAGAAGAAGTTCGACATCGACATTGACCCATACACCATGATTATGCTGGAGTACAGCCTGTGAACATTAAAAGTTGAAAATTGAAAGTTGAAAATTGAAAAGACAATGAAAAAGACGATTTTATCTTTTGCTCTGATGTTGATGTCAATCCTCGGAGCAAAAGCGGAAGTAGACCCGAACTTCTATATCTACATCTGTTTCGGGCAGTCGAACATGGAGGGTAACGCACAGCCTGAGCCTCAGGACAAAACGGGCGTAGACCCACGTTTTCAGATGATGGCCTGTGTGGATTTCTCAAATCCAAAGCGTACAATGGGCAATTGGTACCCAGCAGATCCTCCTATTGTCCGTCAGGGTACAGGTCTGGGTATGGCCGACTATTTTGGACGTACTATGGTGGAGAACCTGCCAGAGAATTATCGCGTTGGTGTGATAGACGTGGCTATTGGCGGTACATCCATCGACGGTTTCTTCTCGGAGAAGGTGGAAGAATATCTGGTAGGTCAGGCAGACTGGTTTTTGAACTATTACAAGGCCTACGACAACGACCCCTATAAGCGTATCATTGATATGGCGAAGATTGCCCAGGAATCCGGCGTCATCAAAGGTATCCTGCTACATCAGGGAGAAACGGATAACGGTCAACAGGACTGGCCAAACAAAGTGAAAACCATTTACAAAAGGATGTTGAGGGACCTTGGCTTGAAAGCTGCTGATGTGCCCATCTTTGTCGGTGAGACAGAGTATGCTGACCAAGGTGGCGCATGCTCGTTACATAATACCGTAATAGCAAGGATTCCTGAGGTCATTCCTACTGGTCATGTGGTGTCTGCCGAGGGCATCCCCGGCAACGGCGTCGACCCCTGGCACTTCTCAGCTGCAGGCTATCGCATGTTCGGCAAGCGTTATGCCGAAAAGGTTCTTGAGGTGATGCAGAGTTCGGGCGAATATACGAAGACCGTTGCGGTTGACGAGCGCTTTACAGGTGGCCTGTCTGCTTTGACGGGTAAGGACTTTGCTATTGTTAACGAGGAAGAGAATAAGGCTTTCTTTGGTGTTGGTGCAGATGTCCTGGGCTATGACACCTTTGACAAGGCCTTCGACGATTTTGCCACTGAGGGCTATTATTTCAAGACTTCGAGAGTCGGTAGCGGACGTGGTTTGAAACTCGTCGACACCAACGGAGCAGACTACACGGTGGGTGGTGAGACTGCCTACCTGAATTCACAGGCTGTGACGGGCGACTGCTGCTTCATCAACGGTCTGAATGGTCAGAAGGGTTACGACATCGAGAATGGTGCAGTCTGGGACATTCAGTATGTTGAAGACAAAGGCTGGACGCTGCTGAACAAAGGTACGGGCAAGTATCTGAAGGATGCAGCACACCCCGCTATGTTCGACGAGCCGACCTACTTCACCTTCTGTACGATGAAGGTAGAGACTACGACAGGTATCGAGAACGTAAAGGTAACAAAGGAAATAAAGGACGACAACTGGTATTCGATTGACGGACGTCGCGTGGATGCCAACAACCTGCGTCCAGGGCTCTATATCAAGGGAGGTAAAAAGATTGTGATTAAGTGAGGATCATGCAAAGTTCTTTGCATGAATAAAGCCTGGGCGTGAGCTCAGGCTTTATTATTGACGAAACTTCGGTAAAGACTCCCCTACTTCACCAAGTTTCCAAGGATATCACGCGTGAGTTCCTTCGTAATGGTACGGGTAGCTGCACTCGTGGCATTCTTTGCTACGCGACCCGTCGTCGACGTCTTCGACTTGGTTTTCTTGCCAGTGACAGCGTCAGAGACAACGGTACCCAGCACGGCAGCCAACGTAGAGGTGACGGCGGTGATGACGGCCTTCAGTACCTTCGACATGATGCCGGGCTTCTTCTTTTCTTCCTTAGCAGGCTTCTCTGCCTCGGCAACCTCCGCATTCTCGGCTTCAGCAAGAGCCTGTTCAGCCTCAGCCATCAACACTTCGAAAGCACTCTCGCGGTCAATGGGCGTATCGTATTTGCCATAGATGCGCGACTGTTTGATGATATCCAGACGCTGTCCTTCCGTGATGGCACCAACCTGCGACAACGGGAACAGCACCTTGGCACGCTCAACGACGCTGGGAGCACCCTTCTCGTCGAGGAAGCTGACAAGCGCCTCACCGGTTTCGAGGTTCATAATGGCCTCGTCGGTCTTGAAGGCAGGATTGGCACGGAAGGTGTCAGCAGCTGTCTTCACAGCCTTCTGGTCTTTCGGTGTATAGGCACGCAGGGCATGTTGTACGCGGTTGCCAAGCTGTCCGAGGATGACCTCAGGAATATCCGTCGGGCTCTGGGTGATAAAATAGATGCCCACGCCCTTCGAACGAATGAGTCGGATGACCTGTTCTATCTTATCGAGCAAGGCCTTCGACGTATCGGTAAACAGCATGTGCGCCTCGTCGAAGAAGAATACGAGCTTGGGCTGAGGCAGGTCGCCGACTTCAGGCAGGGTGCTGTAGAGCTCGCTGAGCAGCCACAGCAGGAACGTAGAATACAGCTTGGGCTGGAGCATCAGTTTGTCGGCTGCCAGCACACTCATCACGCCTTTACCTTGCTCGGTCTGCATGAGGTCGTAGATGTCGAACGAGGGCTCGCCGAAGAACTTGTCGGCACCTTGTGTTTCGAGTTGCAGCAAGGCACGCTGGATGGCTCCGATGGTCGCAGTGGAGATGTTGCCGTACTTCGTGGTATACTCCCTGGCGTGCTGCGACACCCAGTCGAGCATCTGGCGCAGGTCCTTGATGTCGATGAGCAACAGTCCGCGCTCGTCGGCAATGCGGAACACGATGTTGAGCACGCCGTCCTGCGTTTCGTTGAGCTGCATCAGTCGTGAAAGCAGCTGCGAACCCATCTGCGAGATGGTGGCTCGCATGGGATGGCCCTGCTCGCCAAAGACATCGTAAAAACGTACAGGACAGCTCTGGAACTGCGGATTCTCGATGCCGAACTCCGGCAGACGCTTCTCGATAAAACCACTCATCTTACCGACCTGCGAAATACCGCTGAGGTCGCCCTTCATATCAGCCATAAAACACGGTACACCAGCCTGGCAGAAAGTCTCTGCCATCACCTGTAGCGTCACTGTCTTACCGGTACCCGTAGCACCTGCAATGAGTCCGTGACGATTGGCCATCTTTCCTTGAATACTGAGCGCTCCGTTGGCGCAATGGGCAATGTAAAGCCCCCGTTCGTTGTCTAACATACTATTCGCGTTTTAGTTATTTTCCTGCAAAATTACGAAAAGTTGAGAGTAAAAACAAATAATTCCTGATTTTTTTGTACTTTTGCACGCAAAATAATGAACAGATTCATTCGCTTTATCAAAGATTGGACGTTGCCCGTGGCCATTATGGTGGGTACAGCGTGTTATCTGACGTTCTACTGGGTGCCAGCACTCGACGAGCTGGGCGACTGGCTGAGCCCTATGTTCGATGTCCTCTTCCCGCTGTTCGTGTTCCTTACGCTGCTCATCACGTTCTGCAAAATCGACTACCACCAGTTGCTCCCCCACCGTTGGCATACTGGCGTGCTGGTAGCCCAGCTGCTGCTCATCGCCGCAACCATCGGCATCATCTTCTGGGTAGAGGAAGATGCCGAACAGAAACTGCTGTGGGAGGCCATGCTGACATGTATCATCGGACCTGCTGCTGCAGCATCCCCCGTCGTTGTCGGCAAGCTGGGAGGGAACATCAGCACGATGACGACGTATGTCATCCTGTCGTCGCTGGCATCAACCATCCTCATTCCGCTGGTATTTCCCATCCTCGAACCCTCGGCAGGCGTCGCCTTCCTGGAGGCCTTCCTGGTCATTCTCCACAAGGTGGCCATCGTGCTGATGCTGCCCCTGGTGCTCGGATGGTTCATCAAGCACTACCTGCACCGTCTGCAACGCTGGATTGCCAGCATGCCCAATCTCAGCTTCTATACGTGGGCTATCTCGCTGAGCATCACGACAGGCATTACTGTCAAGAATATCGTTCATAGCAACGCCACCATCATGTTGCTGTGCGGAATAGCCGTCACAACGCTGGTATTGTGTTTCGTGCAGTTCCGCATCGGACGCGCTGTTGGCCGCTTGTTAGGCGAAGAGGTGAATGCCGGACAAGGGCTGTTTCAGAAGAATACAGCCCTCAGCATCTGGGTGGCATACATGTATCTGAACCCTGTTGCCTCCGTCGGAGCCGGGTGCTATGTTTTGTGGCAGAATATCATCAACAGCTTCGAAATATGGCAGGACCGCAAGCAAAAAACACGACAATAAGAGATACATGATACATTATCGAAAGTCCGCGAAACATGACGTAAGGTTTGTTTCGCGGATTTTCCGTATCTTTGCAGGCACAAAAACTAATTAAAACATTTTGTTGATGAAACGAACAGCAATATTTTCCGCTGTCTTGGCAATGACGCTGGGCAGCATGGCACAAAATCCGTTTGTGCAGACCTGGTGTACCAGTGACCCGGCTCCGATGGTCCACGACGGGACAATGTACGTCTATACGGGTCACGACGAAGACAATGCCGACTTTTTCTGGATGCAGGAGTGGCGCGTATATTCCACACAGGACATGGTGAACTGGCAGGACCACGGGTCGCCACTGGCTTTGGAAAGCTTTTCCTGGGCCGACGACCGTGCGTGGGCTTCGCAGTGTGTTGAGCGCGACGGCAAATTCTTCTGGTACATCTGCGCCCATTCGAAGCTTTCGAACGGCATGGCCATCGGTGTTGCCGTTGGTGACAGCCCTACAGGTCCGTTCCGTGATGCAATAGGAAAACCGCTGTTCGAGAACGGCAGCTGGGACCATATCGACCCCACTGTTTTGATTGACGACGACGGACAGGCGTGGCTGATGTGGGGTAATCCGCAGTGCTACTACCTGAAGCTGAACCGCGACATGATATCGTACAGCGGCGAACTGGGCAAGCTCGATATGACGGAGGAGGCCTTTGGCGCTCCCATCATGAGCAAGCGTGAGAAGGGCAAGCAGTACAAGGATTCATATGTCGAGGGTCCCTGGCTGAGGAAAGTTGACAGTTCAAAGTTCAAAGTTGAAAGTTCAAAGGTTTACCAGTTGCTGTATGCTGCCGGTGGTGTGCCCGAGCATATCTCTTACAGCACGGCACCGTCGCCCACAGGTCCTTGGAAGTATGCTGGCGAGATTATGCCGCTGTGCGACACGAAGTCGTTTACGAACCACTGCGGTGTGGCTGACTATAAGGGTCACAGCTACTTCTTCTACCACACTGGCAAATTGCCCAACGGTGGCGGTTTCGGACGCAGCGTAGCCGTTGAGGAATTCAAATACAATGCGGATGGTTCCTTCCCCACCATCATGCCTACTGACGAGGGTGTGAAGCCCGTTGCCAAGTTCGATCCCTATCGCAAGGTGGAGGCTGAGACGATGGCGTTCTCGAAGGGCATCAAGACTGAACAATTCGCAACGCCACACTCTGACCATGGGTCAGAGAACGACGAGGTGGGTGTCTATGTGACTGATATCCACAACGGCGACTACATCAAACTGCAGGCTGTGCATCTCTGCTACAAGACCCCACGAACCTTTACGGCCCGAGTAGCCAGTGGATTACGTGGCGGACAGATTGAAATCCGTTTGGATAGCGTCGGAGGAAAACTCCTCGGCACGGTGGACGTTCCTGGCACTGGCGGTTGGGAGAAGTGGCAGACCATCACCACCGATTTGGCAGAACTCGACAGCTATCCCTCCCGTCTGCACACCCGTGACCTCTACCTCGTGTTCAAAGGCCGCAAGGGTCCGAAGTTGTTTAATTTCGACTGGTGGGAGATGCGCGGCATAGAGCAGGTAAACATGCCGCTGTTCCAGACCAAATACACTGCCGATCCCTCACCGCTGGTCATTGGCGACACGCTGTTCCTCTATACCTCACACGACGCCTCGCCTGAGGATATTCCCGACGAGAACGAGAAAGGCTCTGCAGGTTTCTTCATGTACGACTGGCTGCTGTGGTCAACCACCGATATGGTGAACTGGACAGAACATGGTGCTGTGGCTTCGCTGAAGGACTTCCCTTGGCGCAGTCGCGAGAATGGCGCCTGGGCCATTCAGACGGTAGAGCGCAACGGCAAGTACTATCTTTACGCTCCCTTGCACGGACATGGTATCGGCGTGTTGGAAGCAGATTCGCCCTACGGTCCCTTCAAGGATCCTCTGGGCAAGCCGCTCGTTTGGGACCAGAGCAACTGGTACGACATTGACCCCAGCGTCTATACCGACGACGACGGGCAGGCCTATATGTATTGGGGCAATCCCCACACTTTCTGGGCCAAGCTTGGCAACGACATGATCTCGCTGACGAGTGGTGTTACCAAACTCCCGCATATCCCCAACTACCAGGAAGGTCCTTGGTTCTACAAGCGCAACGGGCACTACTACCTCGGTTTTGCCTCGACCTGTTGTCCTGAGGCTTTAGGCTATGCCATGAGCAACTCGCCCACAGGCCCCTGGGAGTGGAAAGGCTACATCATGCGTCCCACCCAGCGCGACCGCGGCAACCATCCTGGCATCTGCGACTTCAAAGGCCATTCGTATGTGTTTGGTCAGAACTACGACCTGATGCACCTCGACACCTACGTTCACCACGAGCGTCGCAGTGTCTCTGCTACGGAGATTACCTACAATGCCGACGGTACCATCCAGGAGGTTCCCTACTGGCTCGACCAGCAACCCATGAAACAGCTGCACTGGCTGAACCCCTACCAGCGCGTAGAGGCCGAGACCATGAATTGGGGCTACGGGCTGAAGTCGTCGAAGATGGGCATCCAGAATACGGGTGTCGTGAAGGATATGCCGGAATCTACTGGCAAACGCAATATGTATATCTATGACATCAACGACGGCGAATATATCCGTCTGCGTGGTGTCGACTTCGGCAGCAAGGGTGCCAAGCAGTTCAGCATCATCGCCGCTGCTGCCGCACAAGCTGGCTGTACCATTACCCTGATGCTCGACAGCGTGAAGGGCGACGTCATTGGTACTGCAACCATCAAGAGCACTGGCTCGGTGGACAAGTACAAGGCTTTCTCGACGAAGGTCACTGGTGCTACAGGCGTTCATGACCTCTACATCTGTTTCAGCAAGGCTCAGGGCGACGTCCGTCTCGATTATTGGCAATTCAAGTAATTAAAAATATGAACAAAACTTTATTATCAACTATGGGGTTGTGCCTGGCAGCAGTTGCTGCTATGGCACAGAACCCTGTCATCCGTGACCAATATGCTGCCGATCCTACGGCGCGCGTATTCAACGGTAAGGTGTATTTGTATCCGTCGCACGACATCTTCCCTCCCGAGGGACAGCGACAGGATTGGTTTTGCATGGAGGACTACCACGTGTTCTCCTCCGAGAATCTGACGGACTGGACTGATCACGGCGTGATCGTCACCCAGAACAAAGTACCCTGGGTGCGTCCTGACTCTTATTCGATGTGGGCACCTGACTGCGTCGAGAAAAACGGAAAATACTACTTCTATTTCCCCTCTGCACCCAAGGACGGCAGGGGCTTTGGCATCGGTGTTGCTATCGCCGACAGTCCCGAGGGGCCGTTCGTTCCTGAGCCTGAGAACATCAAGGGCATCAACGGTATCGATCCCTGTGTGCTTCAGGCTTCCGACGGCAATGCCTACATCTTCTGGGGAGCAGGTCGTTGTGCCAAGCTCAAGCCCAACATGAAGGAACTGGCCGACGACACGCCAAAGGAAAAAGTGAAATGGGGCGACCGTGAGTTTGAGATGTATGGTGTCAACTGTCTGAAAGACCTGCCAAGTCGTCAGGCGGAAGGTCCCTTTGCCTTCGAATACAACGGCAACTACTACCTGACCTATCCGTATGTCAGGGAGAATACCGAAGTGCTGGGTTATGCCATGAGTAAGAATCCCATGGGTCCTTACGAGTACAAGGGTCTGATTATGGCAGAGCAACCTAACGGTTGTTGGACCAACCATCACAGCATCATCAATTACAAGGGCCAGTGGTATCTGTTCTATCACCACAACTACTTCTCACCCAGTGACGACAAGCGCCGTTCGGCCTGCATCGAAAAGCTGTACTTCAATCCCGACGGCTCCATCCAGGAAGTGAAACAGACCATTCGTGGCGTGGGCATCAACAAGGCTACCGAGAAGATTGAGATTGACCGTTACAGCAGTGCAAGTGCCGATATAACTACCCAACTCATCGACACCATCAATCCCTTCCGCAGTTACGAGGCCACTCTGCCTGCAAAGAATAGCTGGCTGAAATATGACGATGTGGACTTCAGCTGCATCAAGGACGGCTATATGATTATCAATGTAAAGGCTGCTGACGATACCGAACTGTGCATTCGCGAAGGCAGTGCCAAGGGTAAGGTGATCGCTCGTGTAAAACTGGCGGTGAAGCCCGAGGAACCCGCTAACCCCATGATGGCTCGTTTCCGTCGTGACCTGCGCAACCAGTGGCTCACGCAGTCCGTCAATCTGGAGTACACTCCGAAGGGTGTCGTCAACCTCGTCGTCACCAACGAGGGCAATGGTGAACTAAGTGTCAACTGGGTGCAGTTCAAGAATCGTCCTGACTACTTCACCCATGTAGATGCCAAGGCTCCGGCTGCCAAGCCTGACGACAACGGTTTCATCCGCCGCTGGATGCTCCTGGAACCTATCGACAAGCCTAACCCAGGCAACACGGTATTCACCGACAGCTATCTGCGCGAACATTTCAACCGCGAATACTTCAAGGGGCAGCAGACTATTCTGCCAAAGGACGGTCAGAAGGTAACCGCAGTCTTCCAGCAGGAACAGGCTCCTGTAGGTTTTGGCCGTGGTGCACAACAGCAGCCTGAAGGTCCGCAGGTGAAGACTGTCAAGCAGACGCTGACCTGGCACGCACTGGAAAGCAACATGTTCAACGTCAAGCTGTTCCGCTTCGCTGAGAAATGGGGAACAAAGGTCTATGGCGTGCTCTTCTGGGCTGTCACCATCATTGACTGTGACGAGGACATAGAGAACGTCCGCCTGGCTGTAGGCTCTAACTCTGCCTCTATGTGGTGGCTCAATGGTGAGGAAGTCCTGCTGCTCTCTGGCGACCGCCGCATGGTGGAGGACGACGCCATGTCGCCACGTCTCAACCTGAAGAAAGGTCGTAACATCCTGCGCGGTGCCATCATCAACGGCCCGGGCATGAGCGACTTCTGTGTCCGATTCCTCGACGAGAAAGGTAACCCTGTAAAGAACTATTCAATCAAAGCACAATAACAATGAAAAGACTACATAGCATTCTTGCAGCTCTGACTTTAGCCACAGCAGCAAACGCGCAAATCGGCGCTCCTTATATCCACGACCCCTCGACCCTCGCCGAGTGTGACGGTAAATGGTATACTTTCGGCACTGGTGGCGGAGGCCTCATTTCGGAAGACGGCTGGACATGGAACAGTGGTGCAGACCGTCCTGGTGGCGGTGCAGCCCCTGACATCATGAAAATCGGTGACCGTTACCTCTGCATCTATGGTGCCACTGGCGGTGGACTTGGCGGTGGTCACGCAGGCCGCATCCTCACCATGTGGAACAAAACCCTCGACCCCAAGTCGCCCGACTTCAAATGGACGGAGGCAGTAGAGGTATGCGCCTCTGACGGCATGGAGGATCAGGACGCCATCGACCCAGGCATGCTTCTGGATCCTACCACAGGTCGTCTGTGGGTTAGCTACGGCACTTATTTCGGCACCATTCGTCTCATCGAGCTCGACCCCAAGACGGGATTCCGCGTCAGTGGCAATAAAGAGAAGGACATCGCCATCGACTGTGAGGCTTCTGACCTTATCTATAACGACGGATGGTATTATCTGCTCGGAACCCACGGCACTTGCTGCGACGGTGTCAACTCTACCTACAACATTGTTGTTGGCCGTTCGCGTAACGTCGAAGGCCCGTACCTCGACAATGTCGGTCGCGACATGTTCCACGGTGGCGGCAAGATGGTGGTTGCAGCCGAGAAGCGCGCCTGCGGTGCCGGACACTTCGGACGCACCATTATTGACAAGGGTGTCGAAGTGATGTCGTTCCACTGGGAAGCCGACTTCGAACTGAGTGGACGATCCACACTGGCCGTTCGTCCGATAGTATGGAAGAACGGCTGGCCTGTAGCAGGCGACAATTTCAAGGGAGGCAATTGGGCGATTCTGAGCGAGCGTCGTGGCTATGCCCTCGAACTCACCGTCGATTTCGTTCGTATGCAGCAGCAGCGTCAGGGGTGGTTCAACCGCGACCAGATGCAGCAACCCGTCAAGCCTATCGCCAACCAGACACTGGCAGAGGTGATTGATACTTGGTCCAAAGGCGACATCCCTGCTCGCATTGGCGATTACATGTACCGTCCTCACCAGCGTTGGACCATCACTCCTGTTGATGCCGCTGGTGGCTATCTCAGCAACCCCTACTTCAAGATTACCATCGAAGGTACTGATCGTGCACTCGCCGCTACCGCCAACAAGGAGGTAACCACCGTTCCGGCCTATACTGGCGCTGACGAGCAACTTTGGCGTATCGAGCAGCTTACCGATGGCACCTACCGCATCATGCCGAAGGCTATCCCCGGCATTGCAGGTACCAATACCACGTATTGCCTCTACTCTGCTGGTGACTCCACGCCGACACTCGCTGTCTACGATTTCAACAGCGACAACAGCAAGTGGAACTTCAAGTAAGATGGTTCAACGGAATAACGTAAAATTCACGCTTCCGTACTGACGATGCTCCACGAAATGCGGATGATTTGAGAAGTCATAGTCCTTTCCGTGCTCCAGCACGAAAAGGGCTTCTTCTTTCAGTAGTTGACGTTCGAAAACGACGTCAGGCAACGTAGCCAATTCCTTCAGAGCATAAGGAGGATCGGCAAAGATGAAGTCGAACTGTTGCTTGCAAGACTTCAGAAACCGGAATACGTCACCACGAATGGGGATGCACGTCTGGTCGTTCAGCTTCTTCATGCAGTCCTGGATAAAACGGTGATGATCGCGATCCTGTTCTACGCTGATGACACGACTGCAACCGCGCGACACCAGTTCGAGCGAGATGCTGCCCGTTCCGGAAAAGAGATCGAGGGCCTCAGCACCGTCGAAGTCGACATACTGCACGAGCACGTTGAAGATGTTTTCCTTGGCAAAGTCCGTCGTCGGACGGGCCTTGAACGTGCGCGGTATGTCGAAATGCCGACCCTTGTATTTTCCAGTAATGATACGCATCTTAACTCCTCATCAAATACATCAGCATCATGTCGTACGGCATACCCTCTATCTGCGTCACTGGCGCACGGTTGAACTCACCCGAGGGATTACCCACGAACACACGCTTCACAAACTCCAGCAGGCGTTCCTTCAGTTGCTCCTTCTCAGGCATCATACCGCCCAAGTGCAACTCGTCGCTCTGCGGATTCAGTCCTAACTGTTTCCAAACCGACAACAGGAAATACACCGCATCGTCCGTGGTTCCTACGTTGTAGACGTTCTGAAACTTGAAACGGTTCGGACCGAAACTGAACACCTCCAACTTCTTGTCGTGGAAATAACCATACAGTTTCTGGTGCTGCCCCGTAAAACTCTTTTGATACATGTGGCGCCACACACTCGACATCAGCGGCTGATAAGCAACCTGCGGAAAACGCTCGTGCAACACTTGATGCAAGTCTTTCTGCACGGCAAACACCGACACGACGTTCAGGTCGGGCAGAATTGTGTGCATCATCAACTGCGACTCCTGGCGCGTGAAAGCATGGCGATACAACTGCTCCTGCTCTTCCTCGCGAAACAGACTGACAGGTGTTATCAGCACCGCCGAATCCATCATCACCTGTACCTTATTATAATCGTCCTGCAACAGCGCTACAGCCTTCAGGGCCTCACGCATATTGGCCGCCAACGAAATACCGCTGTTCAGCGGATAGCGCTCGAAAGAGACCTCCTGACCTTCAGTAGTCGACATCAGGATACTGTCGCGACTGATTCGTATGATAAGTCGTTGTCTGTTCATTGTTATTTCTCCATGATACTCAGCACACACAGCACGGCTAATACCGCACAAACCAGTGCCAAGAGGATGTTTGTCTTCTGAATTTTCGTCATTTCGCCTGCAAAGATACAAAAAAAGTGCGGATAATCCGAAAAATCCCAAGCTTTTTTCGTAACTTTGCAGGCGAAGAAACTAAAACAACAAAAAAGTATGGTAGAACTGAAGAACAACGAGCTGACCGTCAAGGTGGCTGAAAAGGGAGCAGAGCTCCAGAGTGTGAAAGACTGCGAGGGCAGAGAGTATATGTGGCAGGCAGGGGCTGAATGGCCGAGGCATTCGCCGATATTGTTCCCCATCGTATGTAGTGTAAATGACGACACGTATGTCGTTGACGGCAAGGAATACCACCTGCCTCGACATGGCTTTGCGCGCGATACGGATTTTACCGTCATCAGCCAAACGGAGGATAAGGTAACGCTGGCACTGCACGAGTCGGAGGAGACACTGAAGGTATATCCCTTCTGTTTCAATCTGGCCATCACTTACAAACTGGACGGCAACAAGGTGCACGTCATCTGGCACGTGGAGAATACCGACACCCGCGAGATACACTTCCAGATTGGCGGTCATCCTGCGTTTAACATACCAGGCGGTAAGCTGGAGGGAACCATCAAGCTCGACAACGAGGAACCGATGGATTCCTTGCGTAGCTATGCCGACGGCTCTAACGACATGGTGGAAGTGGCGTTGGAAGCCGACATGGGTATCATGGAACTTTCCAACAACTTCTTCCGCAACGACTCGGTGAAGATTCACAAATGTCAGACGCACCGTGCAATGCTGATGGACACCAATGGCGAACCAGCCGTGACGGTCGACTACAAGACGCCGGTAATCGCCTTCTGGAGTCCGTATGACAAGCACGCGCCCTTTGTGTGCATCGAGCCTTGGTACGGCCTGGGCGATCCGCGTGGCTGGAAGGGTGAATTCAAGGACAAGCCGCTGATGAATCACCTGCAGCCAGGAGCATCGTTTATGTCGAAATACACCATCACCATTGGCTGACCGATGGATGTAACAACGGAAACGACCATCCTGCTGGTGCGACATGGCGAAACAGTGGACAACGCCCGCCAGATCATGCAGGGCCAGACGCAGGGTGAGCTGAACGAACGGGGAAGGGAACAGGCACGACAGGTGGCCGAACGGTTGGCTAAGGAACACGTGGATGCTGTCATTGCCAGCGATTTGCGGCGAGCTATACAGACGGCAGAGATTATCGCGAGACCTCATAGTCTACCCGTGGTGTCCACACCGCTATTACGTGAACGCGACTGGGGCGGATTTACGGGTCGCTACATCCCTGAACTGCGTGGTGAGGTGTGGCCCGACGATATTGAAAGCGAAGAAGCACTGCTGGAACGTGCCCGTCAGGTCCTTATATATATAACGGCCACCTACCCAGGGAAGCGGGTGGTGGCCGTTGGTCACGGAATTATCAATAAAGCAATTATGGCTGTCTATGCGCAGTGTCCAATGAGGGAGGTACAGCGCATGATGAATGCTGAGGTGCGGGTATTAACGACGTCCGCCGAACGAGCGGCCTCCGCTACTGTGACCGCCGCCATGACTGCCACTGCTACTACTACGACTGCCGCCACTGTGGCTTCCGCTGAATGAACCGCTGCTGCGCGTGCTGCTGCCACTGCTGAACGAACCGCTGCTATGGCTGGGGCGGCTACTTCCTGCACTGAACGAACCACTGCTGTGCGTGCTGCTGTGGCTTCCGCTGAACGAACCGCTGCTGCTACGGCTGAAACGGTTGCTATTGCTGTTGCCACTGACAATGTGACCACTATGGCTACCAACGTTACTGCTGTGGCTGCTATTGCTGCTGCTGTGAGTGCTGCTATTGTTGCCGCTATGGCCGAAGGAACGGCCGTTGCTGCTATTGCCGCCACGATTGTCGTTGTTGTCAGAGTTATGGCCTCCATTGCCGCTGGGGCGATTGCCTCCGCGATTGTCGCGATAGTCGCGGCCGTCGTTGTGGTTGCGTCCACCATTATCGTTATGACCAAAGCGACGGCCGTCTGCTGTTGTGCGGGTGGATGAGTGGCGTTGACCACTGGAATGGTGGCCGCGATAGTCGCCGCGATTCCAACGGTCTAACATGCCGAAATGACTGTGACCTGCGGGACGGTAGTGGTCACGATGGCCGTAATAATAGCCGTGACCGCCATGAACGTGCCAGGCGTGACCGCCACGATAGCTGGCATAGAACACCGGACGTCCGAAGTAGAAGTAGTCGCGGTGGGGATAACGTGCGTAGATGGCGAAGTGCCAATAGCCGCCGTCCCAATATAGTGGGCGGTAGAAGTAGGTGGCTGCGCAGAAGGCCTGCCACTGCCAGTCGAACAGGATATAGCTCATATCCAAGTTGCGGCGCTCCCAGTAGGTGCTGTACACGTCGTCGTAACTGGTCACACCCATCAGGTAGTCGAGGTTGATTTCGTAAGCGGCCTCGTACTGTGCATCATTCAGGTTCAGCTCGTAGGCCATCTTATCCGTCAGGAACAGGGCCTCGTTCCTTGCCTGCTCGTAGCTCATAGCCTTGCCCGTTGCTGCTATCGTCAGCATTGCTACCAGGGTCATCATCATCTTTCTCATAATTCTTATTTATTTAAGAGTTCAACATTCAAGTTATCTGTTCTCGCTTGTTTTCGATGGCAAAATTATGAAGAAATAAGGGCATACGAAAAGGATTTCCCCTAAACTCGTCGGGGGAAATCCCTATTGTTCATGTTTTATCATCCGTTGCCGTTAATAGGCTTGCTCGTGCACGCCCTTGACGGCACGGCCTGAGGGGTCGTTCATGCCCTTGAAGGCGGCATCCCATTCGAGGGCGATGGCGGTGGAACAGGCTACTGAGGCTTCGCTGGGAACACTCTTGGCGGCACTGTCACTGGGGAAGTGCTCGGCGAAGATGCTGCGATAGTAGTACTCTTCCTTGTTCTTTGGTGGGTTGATGGGGAAGCGTTCAGCAGCATGAGTCATCTGCTCGTCTGATACGGCCTCAGCGGTAATTTGTTTGAGGGTGTCTATCCAACTGTAGCCGACACCGTCGCTAAACTGCTCCTTCTGTCGCCAGGCGACTTCCTTAGGAAGCATATCGGCAAAGGCCTCGCGAACTATCTTCTTTTCCATCGTCGAGCCTGGACACATCTTAGCCTCAGGGTTCGTACGCATCGCAACATCGAGGAATTCCTTGTCGAGGAAAGGCACACGGCCTTCTACACCCCAAGCGCTCAGGCTCTTGTTGGCACGTAGACAATCGTACAGATAGAGTTTGCCGAGTTTGCGCACGGTTTCCTCGTGGAAGTCCTTAGCAGTCGGCGCTTTGTGGAAATAGAGATAGCCACCGAATATCTCATCGGCTCCCTCGCCCGAAAGTACCATCTTGATGCCCATCGACTTGATAACACGCGCCAATAAGTACATCGGAGTGGAGGCACGGACGGTAGTCACGTCGTAGGTCTCGATGAAATAGATGACGTCGCGGATGGCGTCCAGACCTTCCTGAATGGTGTAGTTGATTTCGTGGTGGACGGTGCCGATATGATCGGCCACGAGTTTGGCCTTAGCCAAATCAGGCGCACCCTTCAGTCCTACGGCAAACGAGTGCAAACGAGGCCAATAAGCCTTTGTCTTCGAGTCATCCTCGATACGCATCTCAGAGTATTTCTCGGCAATGGCGGAAATTACGGATGAATCCAAACCGCCACTCAAAAGTACTCCGTAAGGCACGTCCGACATCAACTGACGCTTCACGGCATCCTCCAATGCATCGTGGATGGCCTCGACGCTAGCAGGATTATCCTTCACGGCATCATACTGCATCCAGTCGCGACGATAATACCATTTCATGCCTGGGTCAACACTCCAGTAGTAGTGTCCAGGCAGGAACGGTTCGTAACGCTCACACTGGCCTTCGAGGGCCTTCAGTTCCGAGGCCACATACACTGTGCCGTCGCTGTCATATCCAATATATAAAGGTATAACGCCTATCGGGTCGCGGGCTATCAGGAATTCGTTGCGTTCCTCGTCGTAGAGCACAAAAGCAAAAATACCGCTCAGGTCTTCGAGGAAATTGATGCCTTTTTCGCGATACAATGCCAGAATGACCTCACAGTCCGAACCCGTCTGGAACTCATACTGTCCAGCATAGCGACGGCGAATCTCCTGGTGGTTGTATATCTCGCCATTCACTGCCAGCACCTGCTTCTTGTCAGGACTGTAGAGGGGCTGTCCGCCTGATTCTGGGTCGACAATGCTCAGTCGTTCGTGTGCAAGAATGGCTGATCCTCCACAGTATATTCCACTCCAGTCCGGTCCGCGGTGACGGATCTTCTGACTCATCTTCAATGCCTTGTCACGCAACTCGTGCGTCTGCTCCCTTACATTCAGTATAGCTACTATTCCACACATAATTCTATTTGACTATTTACTATTTGATGTTTGCGGATGCAAAGGTACGACAAAAAGAAAAAAGAATTCGCTATTTTCTTTCAATTTGATTATTAAAACCACGACAAGATGACAATTTGTAAAGTTAAATAGGGTAATCCTTGCCATCCTGATTAACTTTTGCCCAAAATAAACGTCATATTGTTACAAACCGTCACACTCGAAAATAAAAATAAACAGTAAAATATTTTGCATTTTACTCGCTTATTCGTATCTTTGCAGCTAAATGACCGCAATATGGAAAATAACAAGATGATACCAACAACAGAACGTGTGTTCCAAATATTCAAGGAACTGAACCAGATTCCCCGTCCGTCGCACCACGAAGAGCGTGTGGCCGACTATCTTTGCCAGTTTGCCGAGCGCCTCGGCCTGTCGTATAAGCGTGATGCCGAGAACTGCGTCGTCATCAGCAAGCCCGCTACGTCTGGCCACGAAGGCGCAGAGCCTATCGTACTGCTGAACCACATGGATATGGTGTGCGTGGGCATGAGCGACCCACTGCACGACCCTATCGATGCCTATGTGGAGAACGGTTGGATGAAGGCTAAGGGTACGTCGCTGGGGGCTGACAACGGCATCGGACTATCGATGGCACTGGCCGTATTGGAAAGCAAGGACATCGTACACGGTCCGCTGGAGGTGATGACGACCACCAACGAGGAGGACGGCATGTCGGGTGCCTCGCAGTTGAGCAAGGACTTTCTCGTTGGACGCAAGGTCATCAACCTCGATTCTGAGGACTACGACACCATCACCACAGGAGCCGCCGGCGCCTGTCTGCAAGAACACCGCATTCCCTTGAAGCGAATGCCTGCCCCTGGCGGCAAGCACCGCTGGTACCGCATCACCTTCGAGGGTGGTCTGGGTGGCCATTCGGGCGTCGACATCAACAAGGGGCGGGCCAGTGCCGTCGTGCTTGTATGGGCCATGCTGGCCGCAGTCTATAATGAGTACGACTTCGACCTGGCATCGTTGAAGGTGGGTGAGGCCAACGCATCCATCGCCTCATCGGCAGAGATGGTTGTCTGCGTGCCTTCCGGCGAGGCTGCCGAATATGTCAAGGCGCAACAGGACATGATGAACGAGTGGATCAAGGAAGAATATGGTGCGAACGACCCAGGGATGCACTGTACGATTACGAAGTGCAAACCCCTGCCGACCGTAATTGACAAAGAGACGTTGGAGGCGCTCCTGACCAGTCTGGAACAGATTCCGCAGGGTGTCGTAAAGATGAGCGAAACGATGGAAGGGACGGTGGAAACCTCGAACAACGTAGGACGCATCGTGACGGAAGAAGACCATGTCTTTATCTCTACGCATACACGAAGCTTCATCGATAGCGATATGGAGGAGCTGAGTCGCCAGATTGCCAGCGTCTTTGCCACCAGCGGTGCCCAAAGCACTACCGTCATGTCGGCTCCCGCCTGGCAGGAGGATCAGCAATCGCCATTCCTGCAGCTGACGTCCGACACCTTCTTGGACGTGTTGGGTTGGCGCCCACGCATGGTCGCTATGCATTTCGTGTTGGAGGCAGGATTCTTCGTCCGCCACTATCCAGGCATCCAGATGGCCAGCATCGGTCCGCGTATAGTCGAGCCGCACTCCACTAGTGAGCGCGTCGAACTATCCACCATCGATGATATTTGGCGTGTGCTCGTCGAACTTCTGAAACGCCTGGCAGTGTAAAAATGTCATCTTCAGTTTGCATTTTTGGCGTGAAGATTGGGTGTTGGACGGTGAAAACATTAAAAACCGTGAAAAAGTAGAGAATCGTTGCGCTTGGCATTTGCATATTCAGAAAGAATTTGCTATCTTTGCACTCACAAAATAATTTATCCACTAACAAATTTATAGAATTATGGTAAACTACAAGGATTTAGGACTCGTGAATACTCGCGAGATGTTTAAGAGAGCAGTGGCCGGTGGCTATGCTATCCCCGCTTTCAACTTCAACACCATGGAGCAGATGCAGGCCATCGTGATGGCTGCTGTTGAGACCAAGTCTCCTGTCATCATGCAGGTGTCAAAGGGTGCCCGTAACTATGCTAACGCAACTATCCTGCGTTACATGGCTGAGGGTGCTGTGGCTTACGCTAAGGAACTGGGTTGCGAGCATCCTGAGATCGTGCTGCACCTGGACCACGGTGACAGTTTCGAGCTCTGCAAGGACTGTATCGACATGGGCTTCTCTTCAGTGATGATCGACGGTTCTTCTCTGCCTTACGAAGAGAATATCGCTCTAGCTAAGAAGGTTGTTGACTATGCCCATCAGTTCGACGTAACTGTTGAGGCTGAGCTGGGTGTGCTCGCTGGTGTTGAGGATGAGGTTAGCTCTGCTGAGAGCCACTACACCAAGCCCGAGGAGGTTATCGACTTCTCTACCCGCACTGGTTGCGATTCGCTGGCTATCTCTATCGGTACTTCTCATGGTGCCCACAAGTTCACTCCCGAGCAGTGCACATTGGTGAACGGCGTGCTCGTTCCACCTCCCTTGGCATTCGACATCCTGCACGAGATTGAAAAGAAGCTCCCCGGATTCCCCATCGTGCTCCACGGCTCTTCTTCAGTTCCTATGGACGAGGTCAACACCATCAACCAGTATGGTGGTCACCTCGAGGCTGCTATCGGTATCCCCGAGGAGCAGCTGCGTGAGGCTTCGAAGAGCGCTGTCTGCAAGATTAACATCGACTCCGACTCTCGTCTGGCTATGACTGCTGCTATCCGCAAGCACCTGGCTGAGCATCCTGGAGACTTCGATCCTCGTCAGTATCTGAAGCCCGCTCGCGAGAATATGAAGAAGATGTACATCCACAAGATTGTGAATGTGCTCGGTTCTGACGGTAAGCTCGCTCAGTGCTAATAGCTCGCTGAACAGGGGAAACCCAAAGCAATAACCCGGTCGCGGATAGCGTCAAGCTGTTCGCGACTGGCTTTTTCTAACCCTTTGGTGGGCGTCTCGCGATCAATGGTGTAGACCATAACCTGCTGGGGGCGAATCTCGCGAATGGCCTCGAGCCAGGGGGCAATATACTCCTCGGAGGTGTTGTCGACGGAGAGCGATTCCGACGGGGTGAACCCGTCGGCGCGACTTAAAGTGCCGCGCATGAACATCGTCTGAATGATGATGTGACCGTTGAAGGCTTTCATGCGTTCGATGATTTGTCGGACGTCGTAGGCGGTATTTGGACGGTCCACCTTATTTATATATATAGGGTCGACGGTGTCGAGTTTGAGGATGTTGTTATCGACACGCATCAGTGCGTCGTGTACCGACTGACGATGAATCATGGTAGAGTTTGAGAGTACGCTGACCTTCGCCTTGGGACAGTACTGGTCGCGCAGGCGGATGGTATCGTCAATGATTTCGGCAAACTGCGGGTGACATGTAGGCTCGCCATTACCTGCAAAGGTCAGCACGTCAGGCAACTGACCGTTGGCCGTCATCTCCTGCAGCTTCTCTTCGAGTTTGAGTGATACATACTCGGGAGTCGGCAGGGGTAAGGTAGGACGATGGTCGCGGTTGAAGCCACACTCGCAGTAGATGCAGTCGAAGCTGCATACCTTGCCGTCGGCGGGCAGGAGGTTGATGCCCAGCGAAACGCCTAAGCGACGGCTATGAACAGGCCCGAAAATGGGCGAAGGATAAATAACTGTACTCATAATGTGCGCAAAATTACAAAATAAATCTAAAAGTTGTGCTTTGTTTCATATTTATTTTGTAATTTTGCACGAAATTAGGTGTATTACGTCTAAATGAGACTATGAGTAAGAAACGAAAAAAGACCCGCAACCGCCGAGGTATGCAGGTCGTGACGTTATGTATAAGCACTACGATGGTGCTCATTCTATTGGGTATGGTGGTATTCTTCGTGCTGTTGGCTCACAACCTCTCAGCCCACATGAAGGAACACCTGACGGTGACGGTGATGCTGAAGGACTCGGTGACAGTGAACGACGCGAAGCTCTTCTGTCGTGACCTGTATCATCGCCCCTACTCGCACAATATTGATTACATCAGTAAGGAGCAAGCCCAACGCGAACAAATCAAGGAACTGGGTAGCGACCCAACGGAATTCCTGGGATTCAACCCATTCCCGGCTACGCTGGAGATTCAGCTGGCTGCCGACTATGCCAACCGCGACTCGCTGAAGTGGATAGCGAAGGAACTGAGAAAGGATGCCCGCGTCAGCGACTTAGCGTATATGGAGGATTTGATGGACCGCGTGAACGTGAATATCAGCCGCGTCAGTCTGGTGTTGCTGATACTGGCCGTGCTGCTGACGTTCGTGTCGTTCTCGCTCATCAGCAATACGGTGCGACTGAGCGTCTATGCCCGCCGATTCCTCATCCACACAATGAAACTGGTGGGCGCATCGTGGGGATTCATCCGTCGTCCGTTCCTGAAACAGGCCGTGTGGATTGGTATCATTGCCGCAGTCTTGGCTATCTGCGTGTTAGGACTGGGCGTCTATGGCCTCTACCTGACGCAACCCGGCGTGATGGAGATTGTGACGTGGCAGGTTCTGACCATTACCGCTGTTGCCGTATTGGTGTTCGGCATTGTGATTACGGCACTGTGTGCTTGGCTGGCTGTCAACAAGTTCCTGAGAATGACGGCAGGAGAGTTGTATAAGATATAAATGGATAATTGAGAATTGACAATTGATTATTATGAATAAGAGAAATTTTGCTTTTGACCGCATGAATTACATACTGCTGGCTATTGGTATGGCAGTGGTCATCATCGGCTTTCTGTTGATGAGCGGTCCGGGTTCGAATGAGACGGCTTACAACCCCGATATTTTCAGTGTACGACGCATAAAAGTTGCTCCAGTGGTGTGTCTGCTGGGGTTTGTGTCGATGATTTATGCTGTGGTGCGCCGTCCGAAAACTGATGCAACAGAAGAGAAGGAGGGCGCAGAATGACTTGGTTGGAGACCGTTATCATTGCCATTGTCGAGGGACTGACAGAATTTCTGCCCGTATCGTCGACAGGTCACATGATTATCACCCAAAACCTGTTAGGTATCGAGCAGGGCGACCCGTTTATTCATGCCTTCACGTTTATCATCCAGTTTGGAGCCATCCTGTCGGTAGTATGTCTTTACTGGAAGCGCTTCTTCCAGTTTGACAACAGCCCTGCACCTACAGGCAGCAACCTGTGGCAGAAACTGAAGCATAAGTACTATTTCTACTGGTTGCTCATCGTTGGTGTGTTGCCAGCGGTGATAATCGGACTATTGGCCAAGAAGTCGGGACTGCTCGACTGGTTGCTCGACAGCGTGCTTGTAGTAGCTATCATGTTGGTTGTCGGTGGTGTGTTTATGCTGTTCTGCGACAAGCTGTTCAACAAGGGTAGCGATACCAACAAGGTAAACGAGGGAAGAGCCTTCCGAATCGGCTTGTACCAGTGCATATCCGTCATTCCTGGTGTATCGCGCTCGATGGCAACGATTGTGGGCGGTATGACACAGGGACTGACGCGCAAGCGTGCCGCTGAGTTCTCGTTCTTCCTGGCTGTACCCACGATGGCCGGTGCCACGCTGCTCGACCTGCTCGACTTGCTGAAGGAAGACACGATGTGGGCCACGTCGCATAATATCACGATGCTCATTCTGGGCTGTGTGGTGGCGTTTGTCGTCGCCCTGTTGGCCATGAAGTGGTTTGTAGCCTTCCTAACCAAATACGGCTTCAAGGCTTTTGGCTATTATCGCATCATCGTGGGTGGCATCATCCTTGTCCTGCTGCTCACTGGTCACTCATTAGCAATGGTCGACTAAATGGACTTCATAGAGGGAGAATACATATACATCAATAAGCCCTACGGGATGACATCGTTCGGTGCGCTGGCCTTTGTCAGGACCCGCGTATCAAGACGCGTCGGCGTGCGCAGGGTGAAGATAGGCCACGCAGGAACCCTCGACCCGCTGGCAACAGGTGTGCTGATACTCTGCACGGGCAAGAAGACGAAGGAGATAGAACGTCTGCAGCTCGATTCCAAAGAGTATACGGCCACCCTGCAGTTGGGTGCTACGACGCCCAGCTACGATATGGAGCACGAAGTGGATGCGACATACCCGACGGCGCACATTACTGAAGAATTGGTGCGCCGTGTGCTCGCCGGTTTTGTCGGCGAAATCCAACAAGTGCCCCCACAGTATTCCGCCTGTAAGATTGGCGGTGACCGCGCCTACGACCTGATGCGTAAAGGCAAGGAGGTGGAGCTGAAGGCCAAAACGGTACATATCGATTCCGTCGATGTGATAGATTTCAACCCAAAGACTATGCAGCTGAGCATCCGCGTCAGTTGCGGCAAGGGGACCTACATCCGTTCGCTGGCTCGCGATATTGGCCGTGCACTGGAAAGCGGTGCCTACCTCACGGCCCTGTGCCGTACGCGCTTGGGCGATGTCCGCATAGAGGACTGCATCACCATTGACGATTTCCCCGCATGGCTGGAAAAACAAGAAGTTAAGAAGTTAGAGAAGTTAAGTAGTTAAGAAGATATATGAAACTGTCACAATTCAGATTTAAGCTGCCCGAAGAACAGATTGCTTTGGAGCCTCCTCACAAGGTGTTTGAGAATCCCGATGGCACTACCGAAAAGGTGTATCGTCGCGACGAGTGTCGTATGATGGTCCTTCACCGTAAGAGTCAGACCATCGACATGTTCGAGAAAGACGAAGAAGGCAACGACACCAAGGAATTCATCAAGTTCCGTAGCATCATCGACTATTTCGATGAGGGCGATGTCATCATCTTTAATGACACGAAGGTGTTTCCAGCCCGCCTGTATGGTACGAAGGAGAAGACCGATGCGAAGATTGAGGTATTCCTGTTGCGCGAACTGAACCCCGATTTGCGCCTGTGGGACGTGTTGGTAGAGCCGGCCCGCAAAATACGTATCGGCAACAAACTGTTCTTCGAGGAAGACGGCCCGATGGTGGCAGAAGTCATTGACAATACCACCAGCCGCGGACGTACGCTGCGATTCCTTTACGACTGTCCGCACGACGAATTCAAGCAGGAACTCTTCGCGCTGGGGGCATCTCCCGTTCCCCGTTATATCATTGACCGTCGCGAGGTGACGCACGACGATATGGAAAATTTCCAGACCATCTATGCCCAGCACGAGGGAGCAGTCACGGCCCCTGCATCAGGACTGCACTTCAGCCGTGAACTATTGAAGCGTCTAGAGATTTGCGGTGTCAACTTCTCGTTCATCACCGTCCACTGCGGACTGGGCTGTTTCGACAGTATCGAGGTAGAGGATCTGACGAAGCATAAGATGGGTTCCGAGCAGATGATTATCACGCCCGAAGCCTGTGTACCAGTTAACGAGTCGAAGGCTGCCGGACACCATATCTGTGCCGTCGGTGTGACGACGCTGCGAGCTACCGAGACAGCCGTGGGGACTGACGGCATGTTGAAGGAATTTAACGGCTGGACCAACAGGTTCATCTTCCCGCCGTATGAGTTTGGACTGGCAGACCGAATGGTTGTCAATTTCTATCACTCGGAGTCGACGATGCTCATGGCAACGGCAGCTTTCGGAGGTTACGACCTCGTCATGGAAGCTTACCAGAAAGCTGTGGACAATGGCTATCAGTTTGGCTGCTATGGCGACTGTATGCTGATACTGGATGACTGATTAGAGGTGAGAGGTAAGAGGTGAGAGGTGAGAGAATTGTTCATAGGGCGTATTTGGGGCTTGGGAGCAATCTTGGGGACCGTAGGCAGAACATCGAAAAGGCTGTAACGCTGATAGGTGAACGAGTGGGTGTTGTGCTATGCCAGTCCTCTCTCATCGAGACGGAACCTTGGGGATTTGACTCCGAGAATAAGTTTCTGAATGCCGTCATTCTCTGTGAGACCGAACGGACACCACGTGAGGTGCTCCGGCTGACGCAACAGATAGAGCGCGACATGGGGCGTAAGAAAAAGCTAATAGCTAACGGCCAAGAGCCAAAAGCCAATTATAAAGATCGTCCTATCGATATCGACATACTGCTGTACGACGATTTGACCGTCGACGAGCCCGACTTGAAGATTCCCCATCCGCTGATGTACGAGCGCGACTTTGTGATGATTCCGCTGGAAGAGGTCAGAAGGCTGATGGCTGATGGATGATGGATTCGCAACGCCACACTCTGCTTTGCAGAGAAGATGTAATATATAATATAAACAAAACTACGTATGAAAAAACTAATCTCTCTACTGCTGTTGGGCGTCACGCTGAGCGCCTCAGCGCAAAATCCGTACAAGCACTACACCCAGAATCTGCCTTTCCAGATGCCTGAGGTCAGTGCACCAAAGTTTCCAGACCGTCAGGTGAACCTGAAGGACTTCGGTGCCGTTGGTGACGGCATTACGCTGAACACCGACGCTTTCGCAAAGGCTATCGACCAGCTGAGCCGTCAAGGTGGTGGTCGTCTGCTGGTTCCCGCTGGCGTATGGCACACGGGGCCCATTGAACTGAAGTCGAACATCAACCTCCACTTGGAGGTCGGTGCCGTCATCCTGTTTGCGGCTGACGAGAACCTCTACAAAATCATCAAGACCTCGTTTGAGGGCTTGGACACCCGTCGCTGTCAGTCGCCGCTAACCGCTAATGGTTGTGAGAACATTGCCATTACGGGATGTGGCGTGATTGACGGCAACGGCCAGTATTGGCGTCCCGTCAAGAAGTCGAAGATGACCGCCAGCCAGTGGAAAGAGGTCTGCGACCGCCCGGGTGGTGTGAAGGTGCGTGACGACTACTGGGTTCCTTCGCAGGGCTATGCCGATGCCGAGAAGAATGCCAACATGAACGTGCCTAAGGCAACGACCGATGCAGAGTGGAACGCCATCAAGCGTTTCCTGCGTCCCGTAATGATTTCGCTGGTCAACTGTAAGAACGTGCTGCTGCAGGGGGTTATCTTCCAGAATTCACCCGCGTGGAACATCCATCCGCTGATGTGTGAGAATGTCATTATAGACAATGTGCTGGCCCGCAATCCTGCCTACGCACAGAATGGTGACGCGCTCGATTTGGAGTCGTGCAAGAATGCCCTCATCGTCAATTCGAAGTTCGATGCTGGCGACGACGGCATCTGCATCAAGAGCGGCAAGGACAAGGACGGTCGTCTGCGTGGCAAGCCCTGTGAGAATGTCGTCGTCGACGGTTGTACCGTCTTCGCTGGTCACGGTGGCTTCGTCGTCGGTTCCGAGATGAGCGGCGGCGTCAGAAACATCCTCGTCAAGAGCTGTCAATTCCTGGGCACCGACGTGGGCCTGCGCTTCAAGTCCACACGCGGTCGCGGCGGTATTGTCGAAAATATCTTTATTCGCGACATCTCTATGACCGATATCAAGACCGACGCCATTACCTTCAATATGTATTATGGCGGCAAGTCGGTTGCCGAGATGCTGGCCGACGGCGACACTCCCGACAACACCACCAAGATGCCCGTTACCGAAGAAACGCCCATCTTCCGCAATATCGACATTCAGGACGTTGTGTGCAATGGTGCCGGACGCGCTATGGAGTTCAACGGCCTGCCCGAAATGCCCATCAAGAACATCCGTCTGAAGAACATCGTCATCAAGGCGAAGAAGGATGCCGAGTTCACCAACTACGAGAACGTCACGAAGGAGAACGTCAACATTACCATCGAGTAGTCTCGTTTATCCGTTCAATTTGGCTCCCAAAAGTTGATTCACAAAATAAGTGGGCTGATGTTTGGTCAGTCCACTTTTTTTGCTTACCTTTGCAGCCTGAAATCTTTTCCTAACGATGATGAAGAAACTATTGATTACAAAAAGTGCGATTTTGCGACAGCTGTCGGCAGCTGTCCTTTTAGCGGCAGCGGCCTCAAGCGTCGATGCTGCAAGTATAAGAGTGACGATTAAGGATACGCGATGCCAGACGATAACGGGCTTCGGTGCTGCCTGCTGTGACGGTGCCATGAAACCGTTCGGCACCGACACCAACCCCGTGAAGCTGCTCTACGGTGAGGAATCGAAGGTGGGACTGAACATTATGCGTATGGAAATCTCTCCAAGTTTCGAAGGTGAGGGCTGGGGCGACTACAACTGGAATGGTTCGCTGCCTTCTGCCAAGTTAGCCAAGGAACGCGGTGCACTCGTGTTCGGCACGCCTTGGTCGCCCCCAGGGGAATACAAGACCAACGGCACGGCACAGGGTGGCAATGCTGAAGACCAAGGCTACCAGGAAGGCCGCCTGCGCAAGGACTGCTACGACAAATTCTTCCCCTGGCTGAACCTTTTTCTGGGTTGGATGCAGGAACATGGCGTCGATGTGGATGCCGTGTCGGTGCAGAACGAGCCTGACTGGTGGGTGAACTACTCGGGGTGTCTCTATACGCCGGAAGAGCAGCTGGAACTGGTAAAGAACTATGCCTATATGCTGGACCGCGAGAAGTACAAGGGTGTGCGCCTGATCAGTGGTGAGCCGCTCGGATTCCGTCCGGACTATTCCGACGCGCTGCTGGACGACCCCGTGGCTCGCGAGCAGGTGGACATCATTGCCGGTCACATCTACGGCCACGCACCGCTTGGCAACATGAAGACGGTGGCCAAGAAGGCGTTGAAATACGGCAAGGAGGTTTGGATGACCGAGCACTCATCGACGGACAATATCGGCGAGCGTCTGCCTACATGGCACGAGCAGCTGCTCTTTGCCGAGGAGCTGAACGAGTGTATGCTGGCAGGCGGCACAGGATATATTTATTGGTACATGCGCGCACACTGGGCATTCGTGAGCACAGGCGAGTCAAAGTATGGCGCCGAGAATAGCAGAAAGAACAAGCTATTGCCACGCGCCTACGTCCTGTCGCACTTCGCAAAGCATGTCACTGGCTCCACACGTCTGGAGATGTCGCCTACAATGGATAGTGGCACGGAGGCTGATAGGGAGTTTTCGGCATACATCAAGGGCGATTCGCTCATCCTCATGGCTATCGACACCACCGAGACGGCTTACGACATCAAACTGAAACTACCCTACAAGGTAAAGAGCGGTATGCATCTGCTGTCGACGGGTAATGAGAAGGAGAACCTCTGTCAGGAATCTCCCATCGACATCGAAGAGCCTACGGCCAGCCTCGTGATCAATATGCCTGCCCGCAGCCTGAACACGTACATCTTTATGATTGACAACGGTAGCACGGCTATCGAGGAAATACGCCAGACGGACTGTGACAAGGTGGAGGCCTATTACGACCTGCAAGGACGCCGGATGGACACTCCGCACGGCCTCTGCATAGAAAAATATGCCGACGGTTCATCGAGGAAAGTATTTATCAAGGATTAAGAATCCTTCGGTGATTTTTACAAAGTGATTTCGCCACTGCCGTAACAACGGTAGTGGCGAAGTCTTTTATGGGGAGGGATGTTATTGTTTCTTCTTAAGCAGACGCTTGGCTTTGCGCAGAGCCTCGGTAATGATCCACTGCAGTTGGCCGTTCGTGCTGCGGAACTCATCCGCAGCCCAAGCCTCTATCGCGTTCATCGTCTCAGCGTCCACGCGCAGGATAAAACTCTTGGTCGTCTTCTCAGCCATAACCTCTTACATCAGCCATCTTAATGGTTCAGCGTTCCTGTGTTCACAACGGGCTGAGCGGAGTCATCGCCACAGAGTACCACCAACAGATTACTAACCATTGCAGCCTTCTTATCGTCATCCAACTCTACAATGTCCTCGTTGGAGAGTTTGTCGAGTGCCATCTTCACCATCGACACAGCACCCTCGACAATCTTCTCACGGGCGGTGATGATGGCCGAAGCCTGCTGGCGACGCAGCATGACGGCAGCAATCTCAGGAGCATAGGCCAGATAGTTGATGCGGGCCTCGACCACCTCGATACCTGCCAGAGCCAGTCGCTCGTTCAGCTTTTCTTCCAGCTGCTCGTTGATTTCATCACCACCTCCACGCAGAGTGAGATTGTCGCTCTGACAATCGGTGCTCACCGTTGTCTTGTCCTCGTCGTCATAGGCATACTGACCAGCCACCTGACGCAGGGCAGCATCGCTCTGCACACGCACGAAGCGCTCAAGGGCATTCATGATGGAGCGCATGTCGGTACCCACGGAATTGGGAGCTGAAGCCATCGTCTGCGTATCCACCTCGAACAAAGCCTTATACGTATCCTTCAGTTTCCATACCAGCACCAGACCAATCATCACAGGATTACCCGTCTTGTCGTTCACCTTGATGGGCTCTGCGTCGAGGTTACGAGCGCGCAGGCTTACCTTCTTAGTGCTATAGAGGGGGTTAATCCAGAAAAAGCCAGTCTTCGAGAACGTGCCGCTATACTTTCCGAACCAAGTAGCTACGCGAGCCTCGTTGGGTTCGAGCATCATGTGTCCACACCACATGAAGATATTGACAACGAACAACAGAATGGCACCGCCCATCAGCCATCCACCATTTGAACCATCGCTTTCGTCGAGCAAGATGATGCTGAAGACAATCATGACAATAGACAATACCAGAATCAGGAAGTTGACCAACAACATTAGGAATCCGTTCATCACCAAACCTTTGAATGCAATTTCTTTTGTTTCCATAATATTCAATGTTTAATATTCATGATGATATCAATTTAATATCGCAAAGATATGGACTATTTTTGAAATAACAATGGATTTGTTTGCATATTTAATCTTTTTTAATTAATTTTGCACCCATGAACGTCAATGAGATAGAAAACAAGCGTATTGCTGTGCTGCTTTCGGGCGGTGTCGATTCCAGCGTGGTGCTCTACGAACTGGTGCGTCAGGGCTTGCATCCGGACTGCTTTTACATCAAGATAGGTCCTGAGGAGGAAGAGGAGTGGGACTGCTCCTCGGAGGAGGATTTGGAGATGGCCACAGCCGTTTCGCACAAGTATGGTTGTAAGTTGGAGGTCATCGACTGCCACCGCGAGTATTGGGACAAGGTGACGACATACACGATGGATAAGGTACGCGCGGGTATGACGCCCAACCCCGATGTGATGTGCAACCGTCTCATTAAGTTTGGTGCCTTCCACGAGAAGTGCGGTCACAATTACGACCTCATCGCCACAGGCCATTACGCCACGACGGAAGAAGAAGCCCCTATAAAGTGGCTCTGCACCAGTCCTGACCCCGTGAAAGACCAGACCGACTTCCTTGCTCAGATTTATGACTGGCAGCTGGCGAAGGCGCTGTTTCCCATTGGTCACATGATGAAGGACGAGGTGCGCGTGATTGCAGAGCGCGAGCATTTGGTCAATGCTAAGCGCAAGGACTCGCAGGGCATCTGTTTCTTGGGCAAAATCAACTACAACGACTATCTGCGCCGCTACTTAGGCGAGTTGCCCGGCGACGTGGTGGAGCTGGAGACGGGCAAGAAAATCGGTCAGCACAAAGGGCATTGGTTCCACACCATCGGACAGCGCAAGGGCATGGGGCTGGGCGGCGGTCCTTGGTTTGTCGTCAAGAAAGATATCGACCAGAACATTATCTACGTGTCTCACGGCTACGACCCTGCGACAGCCTACAAGCAGGACTTTCCTATCATGGACTTCCACAGCATCAACGGACAACTGCCCCCAACGGATATCACGCTGAAGATTCGCCACACCCCCGAATATCTGCCTGCCAAATTGGGGAGCTTGGGTGAAGGTCGCTATATGGTACATGCCGATGCACCCATTCACGGTGTCGCTCCTGGTCAGTTCTGCGTCGTTTACGACAATCGCCACCACCGTTGCTTCGGCAGTGGCGAAATCACCATCTAAGATTTCTGTTTCAGCATATCACCTTCATGGTGCGTTGTGTGCCGTCAGCCAGTGTCTCGCGCACAATGGTAAGACCGTGTTGCAAACAGGAAACCTGACGACCGTCCATGGTAAAGTACTGACGACGGACGACTTCCGACGAATTGGTATCAATCGTTCTGATAGCCGTAGTCGTGATGGGAATTTGTTCTCCCATCAGGCTGTTCAGGTAAATCTCCAGAGCGGTATAACCCTCAGCAGAAGCCACCTGCTTGCCATCCTCAGGATCGGCAGGGTTGAAGCCATTGGCCGTTTCCCAGTCGTCAGCCATTCCGTCATGATCGTTGTCGGCTGGGGCAATGGCATCGGCATACACGGGCCACCCCTCCGCATCATCAGGCGAATCGATGAATCCCGCCTTGTTGAGTGACGAACCTTTATACTGCGCCTGCTTCGTACGCACCTCATCTACAATGCGCTGTTCCGTCACGTCGCGATGGATGGTACCTGCCTCCGCCAACACGTGTTCGTAGGCATCCTCCGCACTCTCCGTAGGCGTGCGATAGCGGTCGTAATCGTCGAACTGGCATTTCGACAGACGCGAAACCTCCGGCGAGGGATAAACCAACGTCTCCGACTTCATACCCTCTACCGTATACGTCGTATTGTTGTAAATGGCACTCCAGTTGTCGTTCGTCGCAGTGCTATTGCCTTCCATCACGTTGTCGGCAAAATACCAGCGCGAGGGATTGTCGTTGAGCGTCTTGCCATTGCGAGCGCCAGACAGCTCCATGAAATAGCTGTTGCCGGGCGTCGAAGGGCCGGGCTTGTAGTAGTTGCCCACGAAATTACACTCGTGCGAACTCTTCGGACCAGCCTCGTTTTCACCGCCATAGCACGAATTCTTCTTGCCCCAGTTGTAATTCACGTTGTTCATATACTCCATAAACACGTTACGGTCCTCCGTCTCGCTGCTGGCACCGTTCAGTCGTGAACTGCGGTTGTAGTTGTGCGCCAGCAGGTTGTGATGATAGGTGGCAGGCGAACCACCCCACTGATCACCATAGCTGCGCTTGCCCTTCTGATGGCCGGCATCGTAAAGACCTTCATGGACGATACACCACTGAACGGTGGTAAAGTGGTTGTCGTAGATGGTCATATTCTCCTCGCCACTCCATCCAAAACAGCAGTGATCGATGATGATGTTCTTGGCATTCTCGATGCCCAGGCCTGCACCAGCGATGAAACGGCTATCCTCAGGTTTGGCAAGGTCAGCTTCATCAATAATGCCCACACGGAAACGCAGGTTACGGATAATGACATTGTCCGAACCGCCCAGGTTCACCTTACCGCCACGAATCAGGATGCCGTCGCCCGGAGCAGTCTGTCCGGCTATGGTGACATTCTTCAGACTGGCTCGCAGTTCACGTTTCTTCTGCGCATTCATACCCAGCTTGATGACACCACTCACGCGGAACACGATGGTCGCATTCTCCTTGCCAGCCTTGGTCAGTGCCCAGCGCAGCGACCCCTCAGAAGGGTTCGACGGGTCGTCTTCCAGATTCGTCACCTCGACCACCTTGCAAGCACGTCCACCACTGACAAACTTGCCAAAACCGCGGGCCGTGGGAAATGCTAGCAACGCGTTCTCCAACGGCGCATAGTCGTCCGTTGCCGCCTGTTGGTGACTGGCAATGACCGCTTCAGGGTCGTAGGCCTTCGCCGAAGTCTTCAGAGCGCGATAGGCCGCATCCACCTTCGCCCACGTATTGACCTTCTCGTAGTCGACATCTGTCAGCTGGTGGCTCCAACTGATGCGCTGCGACACGTCAGCCAACGCATCACCGTTCTTACTCTTATATTCGGCATAGTACGATTTCGTCCCGTCGTTGCCACCCATCGTCTCCCAACCGGCGGCCTTGATGACGTTGTTCAGCTGACAGTTCAGAAACATCGAGCCACACTTCTCAGCTCCCCAGCAGCGGCCAAGGCTGACGCTCTTGTCTGAGACACCAGCAGCCTTGGTCACCTCACACTGGTTGAAGATGAATCCCAGCCACATCTTTGTACCATCTTCAGCAGTCGTATATACGGTAATATCCTCCGGAGCCGTAATATATCCACCATCCACGCAGTGTAGCGTACAGCGCTCAAACCAACAGGTACCACCCGCATAGATATAGTCCGTACGACCCTCTATGACACACTCCTTATAGTAGCTGCGTGTATCCTTCTTCGAACGGTGCGTATCCTGATATCCCGCCACCCGACAACGATAGTAGGTCTGACAATCGCCACTGACAAAGAGTGCCAGCGCCTGTCCGGCTGCTGAACCGCCCGTATTCTCGATACACAAATCCTGCGCATAGAAGTCGTCGGCAAAGACCGCCAGTGTGGCATAGTCGCGAACGTCCTTGCTATTGCCGATATTGTTCTTGCCCTTAGCCTCGGTGATGATGGTCTTACCCATCCCCTCGCCTATCAACGCAATCTTCTTCATCGACGGATTCTGGCGTGTACCCACTTTCACTAGTTCCTTATACGTTCCGGCCTTTACCCGAATGGTAGCCTCCTCACCCTCAGCCACCGCGTCGATAGCTGCCTGAATGGTGGTGTAGTCACCCGTTCCGTCTTGGCTTACCACCAATGTCCGTTGCGCCTGCATAGCTGTTACTACAACAGCCATGAGTAGCATCAATAGCATTCTTTTCATATCGCTTGTTTACCTTATTATATATAATTAGACGGTCACCATCGTCATTTGTCGTCATCACGCCTTGCCCAAAAACGATAAAAGGGCAGACATCAAGTCCACCCTTTTATGCTATCAAACTCTTATTTCGCTTACTTCACCACAAACTTGCGACCGTTCTGAAGGACGACACCCTTGTAGCTGTCGGAAACCTTCTGTCCTGCGAGGTTGTAGCGAGCACCATCAGCCTTCTCAGCAACAGTTTTGATGGTCTCGACACTAGTCAGATCCTCCTTAGACTTGCCTGCATAGAAGTTGTAGCTCTGGAAACCAATCTGAGAGTTACCCTGGAAGAGCCAGTAGGTCTTGCCTGCCTTAACGTCAAGAATCATGTTGCCCCAGAAAGGCTGGTTACCAGCACCAATCACCCAAGGCTTGTCCTCGCTGCCCAACGCACGGATCTCGTCGTTGCTGAGCCACTTCTTCTGACCAACCTGATCGGCAGTACACAAACCGGCTTCAACGTCTTCTTCCTTCCAAGTCTGACCATTGATGTAACCCTCAACGAGATAGGGGCTGCACTGCTTGGTATCGCCGTCAACAACGAAAGTGGTACGGTTACCCTTGTTGGCCCAAACGCCAATCTTCAGCGCACCATCCTGCTTAACAGTGAACTTATAGTACAGTCCGCTCTGGGGCTCACCACCAGTTTCGGGGTCGAAGGTGACATACACCACGCGGTATTTGCCAGTAGCCTCTCCGTCGGTATAGATCTCCTCAGCCATCAAGAACACAGCAGGCACACCTGTGCCGACGACATACGAGAAATTGATATCGCCCTGATTCTTCACTTCCCACTTGATGGGCTTGGTAGAATTGATGGAAACGAGCTCGTAGAGGTGCTTTTCTTCGTCAATGAGGTTACCGATGGTAATGTCCTGACCCAAGTTGACAGTGGGATCATCGGGATCAACCTTGTCGGCAGGTTCTGCAGAACCTACAGCCTCAACCTCGATGTTGGCGGTACCGAACTTGACAACAGAATTACCATTCTCTACGTTCGTTGCCTCCTTGGTTTCGGGGTTAATAACGGCAGCATACTCGGCGGAGATGTTACCATCCTGGTCGACTGCGACAAAGGTCTCAGCCTCCTGTGCATTCACACTCATAGCACAAAGTGCTACGGAAATAAGCGTAAAAATTTTCTTCATACTCAATTTGTTTTTGTTATTAATTAGTAATTGATTTGTTTCGTTTTGTACGACATACGTACGTACTTCGTTGCAAAAGTACGGTTTTTCCGTGAATCCACCAAATATTCTGCTAAGTTTTTCGCGAAATTACTACTTTTTCAGACGGAACGAGTTCTCGATACTGTTCATTTCGTCCTGGAAGGCCTTGTCAACCTTCAAACGCTGCTCGATGGTCGAACAACTATGAATGACGGTGCTGTGGTCGCGGCCTCCAATAAGCTGTCCGATGCGGCCTGCAGGCATCTTGGTATATTTCTGTGCGAGATACATAGACACCTGACGGACAATGACATAGTCACGCTTGCGCGAACGGCTGAAAACATTCTTCTGCTCAACACCATAGTGATGGCAAACCTTCTCCATGATATCATCAACAGTGAGCGGTTTGTTGTCTATCTTGACAGCACGCTGGATGATACGCTGGGCCAGACGCAGGTCGACATTGGTGTTGTAGACAACGGAATAGGCCAGCAGCGAATTGATGACACCTTCAAGGTCGCGCACGGAACCATTGGCGGTCTCGGCAATATACTCGATGACGTCGTCGGCAATCTTCAGTCCGTCGCGACGGCATTTGGCATTGAGGATGTCCTTGCACAGCTGTACGTTAGGCTGTTCGAGCTCGGCAATGAGTCCGCAGGCGAAACGTGTCAACAGGCGGTCCTTCACACCCAGCAGATCGACAGGAGGACGGTCAGAGGCGAGGATTATCTGCTTGCCCAAGCGGAACAGATGGTCGAAAATGTGGAAGAACGTGTCAAGGGTCTTCGCGGCAGTAGCCCACTCCTGGATATCATCCACGATGAGCACATCGATGCTCTGGTAGAAGCGGATGAAGTCGTTCACCGTATTCCGACGGGTGGCATCGGTAAACTGCACCTGGAACAGACGGGCAGAGACATAAAGTACGCGCCTGCGTGGGTACATCTCTTTACAACGCACGCCAATGGCATTGATGAGGTGCGTCTTGCCACATCCCGAGGGTCCATAGACAAAGAAGGGGTTGAAGGTCGACTTGCCCGGATGCTCAGCAATGGTCATGCCGACAGTGCGCGGCAGCTTGTTGGAATCACCCTCGATGAAACTCTGGAAGGTCTTGTGCAGGTCGAGCTGCGGATCAAGGTCCTGAGGAGTAACAGCATCGAGAATAGATGGCGACTTGTTGACACCCTGACGTGCTACGGGAGTATCGATGGCAACAGCCTCGCTACCCTCTTCGTCGATAGTCAGCTTGTGCTTCTGATCAACGACGATGCGATAGTTCAACTGCACATTATTGCCAAAACAACGACACAACACCTTGCTCAGCAAGTTGACGTAGTGCTGCTCCAGATACTCATACACATACCTGCTCGGTACCTGTACGAGGAGAGTCCGGCTGTCTTCGTTATATTTCTCGAAGACGATTGGCGCGAACCATGTTCTGAATTGCTGCTCCGTGACGTTGTCCTTGATGATTTGAAGGCAGTTGTCCCAAAGCGCCTTTGGATTCATTTCCATGCGGCGATCGTTGTTTTTTTAATAAGTTACACTAATGTGGTTAAAAATGATTTCGATTGCAAAGGTCGGCATTTTTTTTGAATTATGCAAATCCGTATTTTTAATCGGAAAAGTGCAAAAGTCGCGTAACTCGTTTGTTTATCGCACTTTATGTCACTTTCGGTTTGCTGTTATATACCGAAGCCTCTTGCAAATTTCGAAATAATTGAGCATCAATCACTTACACAATTCTTGCACACCCAGCACGTCTAGTGCAGTACATATTTTCTGACACGCTCGAAAGTGGGCAATATCAAGCAGTTGCAGCGTTATAGGGCGACTTGTTTATAACCTCGCGTCTATTTAGACAAAATAAAAATTATAGCGAATTTTTATTTATCTTTCTTTCCGAAAATGGAGAAGTGGACGTAACGTTTCGGATGGGCCTTCAGGTCTACCATCAGCGAGTCAGCCGAGGCCATCGTTGCCGCCAAATTGTTATACAGCGTAGGGTCTCGCATCAGCAGTCCAAGCGTGCCTTCCGTACTGTTCAGCTTGCGCGTCATCTCGTTGACGTTGGCCAGTGTCTGGTTGACGCCTGCCATCATCGTTGCTACATCGATAGCGGCCAGATTGCCCGTCAGCTGTTGCGTATTGTCGAGCACACCATTGGTTTTCTGCATCATGGCAGGCATCTCGCGGTTGAGCGAAGCCGACAGCGAGCGCAAGTCGCGGCTGGTAGCGTTGAGATTGTCGGTCATTCCCTCCACATTGTGCAGCGTCTGTCGCAGTGCGGGGTCAGCCAACAGGATGTTCAGACTGGTCATGATGCTATCCAGTTTAGGCATCATAGCCTCGATAGCGGGAACCATCCCTCCCAGTTTGCTCATAATGCCCATTTCAACACCACCGCTGATGGTGTCGCCCTTGGCCACCATGTGGATAGGGTCTTCACCGAGTATGAGGTTAATCTTGATATTTCCCAACAGGTCGCTGGATATCTCGGCATGTGAGCCCTGAGGCAGTCGCATTTCCTTGTCCAACCCCATCTCGGCCACAATCTTGCCCTGCGGGGCGTAGTTATATTCTATACCCTTGATGACACCTACCCTATAGCCGTTGGCATAGACAGGCGTTGAAGCCGAGACCCCGCTGACGTCAGTAAACGTCACATAATAAGAGTCGTCGTTAGAAAACACGGTGAGCCCTTTCAGAAATGTCAGTCCGTAGTACAGCACCACGATGCCCAGAATGGCCACCAAAGCTATTTTCACCTCTTTTGTAAAGAACCTCATATTTTTTTCTTTTTACTTTTAAACTCCCGTATGGCCTCCTGAACGTTCATCTTCGCTCCGTCCTTGAAGGCAATGATGAAACACTGGGGGAACGTCGCTGCCAGCGTCTTGCGCAGCTGGTATATCTCGTTGTAATTCTCAGAAGCACCGACTGTATATTTATACATTCCAGCCTCCTGGTAATAGTCAGCGTTCTGGCCCTTCAACTGCGGGTCGTTGGCCTTGAGCTTCGTGCTGGTACCCAGAATCTGCACCTTGAACACTGGTGCTGACGACGTTGCGGGTGCAGCAAGCGTCGCGGGTGTCGCAGGCGCAGACAGTATAACAGCGGGCTTCGACGGCGCTGCAGCAACGGTGTCAGGACTTGCTGCGGGCTGTTCTTCTACTTTGGGCTGTTCGACGGGTTGTTCCATAGGAACGACAATCGTCTGTTCTTCCTTCTTCGGCTCCTGCTTCTTCGACTCCGCCTTCTTCGGCACGACGGTGGGAATCTCCACCTCCGGCTTTGGATCGGCTTTCAGCGGTACGGTGATGCCGCCGTAGTTCTTTTTCTTATAGTCCAGGAAGGCTTGATAGATGCCTTGTGCCAGACGACTCACGCCATCTGAAGAATGCAGGAACTGCTCCTCGTCGGGCGTCGAAATGAATCCGAGTTCTATCAGACAGCTAGGCATCGATGTCTCGCGCAAAACAAGGAATCCGGCCTGCTTCACACCTTTGTTCTGACGTCCTGCCGACGCACAGATACGCTTCTGCACGCATTTCGCCAGGTCGACGCTTTGCGCCATATTGTGGTCCTGAATGAATTCAAACATGATGTAGCTCTCCGACGAGTTGGGGTCGAAACCCTGATAGCGCTGCTTGTAGTCCTTCTCGTAGAGAATTACCTCGTTCTCGCGCTTAGCGACTTCCAGATTGTCTGCCGCACGGTGCATACCCAGCGTATAGGTCTCGATGCCTCGCGAAATGCGTCCCTTGGGCAGCGCGTTGGTATGGATGGATATAAAGAGGTCGGCCTTATTTTTATTAGCAATGTCCGCGCGTGTGTGTAGGGGGATGAAAACATCCGTCTTGCGTGTGTAAATTACCTTCACGTCACTGCAGTTGCGCTCCACCAGTCGTCCGAAGGCCAGCGCAACATTCAGGTTGATATGCTTCTCCTTCGTAAGCTTTCCTATCGCACCGGCGTCGTTGCCACCATGCCCGGCATCAATCACCAGCGTAAATTTCTTCGATTTGTTTGCCGAGGTGCTGTTGACATCCTTGCTGACAGCAACCATCGTCACCGCCATCATCAGCATCCCTATCAGTATTCGTATCCTCACCTTTTTACCTTTTTACTATTTTACCTTTCCACGTGTATTTCCACTCCGGCACCCTTACATTCACCACCGAAAGGCGGATTCAGCTTGGTGATGCTCAAGTCCAGCGACGTCACCTGCGGGAAATCCGTAAACACACGGTTGGCAATACGTCCTGCCACATGTTCCACCAGTTGCGACGTCTTTGCCATCTCCTCCTTGATCAGTCGGTATAGCACGCCGTAGTCCAGCGCCACATCAATCATATCGTGCTCAATGGCAGACGTGATGTCAACACCACAACGGGCTGACACCACGAAGTCCTGCCCCACCTCATTCTCCTGAGGCAACACCCCATGATAGGCACGTATCTGCACCTCGTTCAGAAATATGTAGCTCTTCGTCACCTTCATCTTACATCATACATCAGCCATCAGACATCTTACATCTCCTCCTCGCCACCGTCGATATACTTCTTCAGTGCACGCTCCACGCCGACTTTCCACGTGTTGATGTTCTCCGACTGCAACGACAGCGAACTCACCAACTTGATGACGTGCTCCAGAGGCATACGGTAGCGGAGCACACCCGATATCAGCTTGGCGTAGTTCCAGTATTCGGGATTGAACTTCTCCGACAGTCCTTCGACGGTAATCTTATATCCGCGCGTATTCTCAAACTGGAAGTCGTAGCGCTTCGTACCGTCGTCGTTCACCTGTTTGATGATCTTGCCCTTCGTCACCGACTTCGGCAATAGGATACCCTCCTCGTCGTCCTGCAGTCCAGTGAATATCTCGTAGGGATAGCCGTCAAGCAATCCGACCAGTGCTACCCATTTGTCCTTGTTGTTCTGGAATCGCACCACGTCGCATTCCAGCACCTTCGGGCGCACCTCCGTCACGTCAGGACGCTGGTTGTGCATCAGTTCCTTCACAGCCACCTCGGCAGCTGCCGACAGCTGTTTGATCTCCTTTGGAGTCAACGCACCCAACATCTTGTCCAGCATCTTCTTTGTCTGCTGTTCCGTCAGGGTTGTTCCTGTCTGTTGGCTCGCTGCAGCCAGTGTCCTGACCAGCCATTCCGTCATAGTCTCGTTCGTATTCTTAACCATATTTCTACGCGCGCTTACTGTAAATCGTTTGCAAAGGTACGAATAAGCGAATGAAAAACCAAATTTATTTGAGTTTTTCTGAGTGGAAGTACCTTCTCGCGAAGCGAAAAGTTACAAATAAGTGAGCGAAATACAAAGAAAAACCCTTTTTTTCTTTCATTTTCGAGCGAAAAATGCTATCTTTGCACCTGACTATAAAAACTTAAACGGCTTATGAAACATTATCAACTGTTCTTAACGATGGCTCTCTGCCTAACAACCAAGCTGACTGCCAACGCGCAACCCTATGATTTTCAGAATACGAAACTCAGCGACGAGAAACGTGTCGAACTCTTTGTCAAGCATCTCACGCTCGACGAAAAGATGATGTGGATGTCTCCTATGCTGGGTACACCACGGCTCGGCGTGCCTGTTTCCGGATGCTACGAAGGACTGCATGGACTGGCCTTAGGCGGTCCCTCGCGTCATAATGGCGTGAAGACCGTAGACGGCAAGGAGGTACCCAACGACCTGCCTACCACTATCTTCCCGCAGGCCTATGGCATGGGGGCGACGTGGGATCCCCAGCTCATTCAGCGTATCGGCGAGATAGAGGCTGAGGAGGTGCGTTGGTATGCACAGGGCAACATTGCACAGCGCAAGGGGCTGGTGGTCTTTGCGCCTAATGCCGACCTGGCTCGCGATCCGCGTTGGGGTCGCACCGAGGAGAGTTTTGGCGAGGATCCTTATCTGACGGCTCAGCTCTCTGTGGCGATGGTGATGGGCTTGCAGGGCAATGATCCACGCTATTGGAAGACGGCAGCCCTGATGAAACATTTCCTGGCCAATAGCAATGAGGACGGGCGCGACTCAACCTCGAGCAATTTCGACGAGCGCTTGTTCCGCGAGTATTACTCCTATCCTTTCTACAAGGGCATCACCGAGGGCGGCAGTCGCGCCTTCATGGCGTCGTATAACAGTTGGAATGGCATCCCGATGTGCGTACATCCGTGTCTCGAAGAGATTACCCGTAAGGAGTGGGGCAACAATGGCATAATCTGTACCGATGGCGGCGCTTTTAGCCTGCTTGTCAGCGCCCATCACTATTATCCCGATCTGACGGCAGCGGCAGCAGGCGTGGTCAAGGCTGGCACCAGTCAGTTCCTCGATCGTTTCCAGCCTTACCTGAAGGAAGCTGTGGAGAAAGGCTTGGTGACTGAGGCCGAAATCGAGCAGGTAATCAAGGGAAATATCTATGTGACACTGAAGCTCGGACTACTCGACAGTCAGTGTCCATACGCCGAGATAGGCAAGGACTCCACGGCCCAGCCTCCCTACGAACGCGACGAGGTCAAGCAGTTTGTGCGTGAGGTGACGGCCAAGAGCGTTATTTTGCTCAAGAACGATGGCATCCTGCCCATCAAGGGTGTCAGGAAGATTGCTGTGGTGGGCCCGTATGCCGATAAGATTGTCTACGACTGGTATAGCGGCACTGCACCTTACGAGAACACCATCCTGAAAGCCATGCTGGAGGCAGGACGTGAGTATGGCATCGAGATTCTCTATGCCCCCGACAACCAGTTCGGACGTGCCGAGGCTCTGGCACGTCAGGCCGATATGGTACTTCTATGTTGCAAACCAAATAATTGGTCCATCTTTTAGCATTGTTTAATCGTTTTATTGTTGTTTTTACTTTAATTTACACATATACAGCCAAGAAATCCCCGTCCAAACACTTCTTCGAAGCATCTGGTCAATTGCATA
>JAFSNG010000043.1 GCA_017447515.1 Prevotella sp.
CCTCGCCAAGCGTTTTCAGTGTTGCCGGAACAGTCACACTACGCAGACCTGTACATTGTTTGAAACATCCTTTGCCTATCGTGGTAACCGTTGCCGGCACAGTCATCTCCTCAAACCGTTCGCAGCGGTTAAACTCGTAGTCGCCCACTGTCTCAATCACGTCATTCCAATGGAATTCCTTCAGCTGCGTGCAGCCTTCGAAATTACCGTCCCCAAGCGTCCTCAGACTGTCGGGCAGCGTGAAACTCTCCAATGCCGTACAGTTCAGGAAATTGGCATAACCCATGGCCGTCATCGTCTTGGGAAGTACAACCTCTTTCAGATTCTTACACCATTCGAAACACGCGTTCGACAGCTCTTTCATCGTCTCGGGTAGCCTGACACATTCCAACGAATCACAGAAGCCGAACGCATATTCAGCTATGGCTGTCACCTTCAGTTGCCGACCGTCGTAAGTCACATATTCGGGAATCACCAGGTCACCCTTCACATTCGTGTTTCCGAAGTTATCTCCCACTTGGGCCGTGGCGTCCGTCAGACAAGAATAATTGATTCCCTCATACTCAAATTGCTGCGCCGTTGCCGACACGCAAGCAAGTATGCAGAACCCCATTAAAGCAAGTTTTTTCTTCTTCATAGTACAATTTATTTTTAATTGAGCGTGCAAAGGTACGAATTAGTGAACGAAAAACCAAATTTATTTGAGTTTTTCTGAGCGAGAGTACCTTCTCGCAAAGCGAAAAGGTACAAAGAATCGAACAAAAAACCAAAAAAATATGGCCCAAAAACTTGCGTAATCCGATTGTTTTGAGTAAATTTGCACCTGAATACGAACAACCCAATCGACTTATGCCTAGAAAGAAAAGTGGTATGCCCTTCGTTGTGCTTCCTTCACCTATGAAGGGGAAGGACGGACGCAACATGGTTTACGTGAAACCGCAAGGCGGTTCGAACATGAAAATGAGCATTGACCAGATGGATACCATTTGTGCCAAGTACGGTTCTACGCGCCCCGGCGAGCTGAGACTGGTGATGGGTGAGTTTATCCACTGGGCCTCCGAATGGGTGGCCAAGGGTTACCGTGTTGACACGCCGATTGGTTCGTTTGCGCCCAAACTCAAGCTGAAGCGCGCAATTACCAATCCTGACGAGGTTACCGACAACGATGTGGAGCTTGATGGTATCGACTTCAATCCCGGCAAGCGGTGGGATGAGGAGTTCAAATACTGGATGCGCGACGGATTCCGCAAAGTGGAGCGTTTCAGTTCCACAGAGGTGCTCGACGACAAGGAGAACCTGGAGCACGTGTTGCACGAACTTCTGAAAAAGCACGGCTACGTCACTGTGGAAATGTTCCGCATCCGCGCCTTCATCACCACTTATTCCGCCCGTAAGTTGCTGAACGATTGGACGGAGGGGCCGCACCCCAAACTGCTCAAGACCAGACAGGGTCAGACCTTCATCTACACCGAAACGTAAAGACTGAATTTCCCTACGCGCTCACATTGATTTGGCTATAGCCGCATATTCATTTGGCTATAGACATGTATTAATTTGGCTATAGCCGCGCATTCATTTGACCATAGGCAAATCCTTTTTACATCCGTGCTCCATCCCGCTTACTGCCGTGCCTAAACGCGTTTACTGCCGTGCTTAAACGCGTTCTGCCGGCACTTCGTGCAAGCCTCTTTACTGTCAGCAGATATCATGCTTATGGGTTCAACACGTTTCAGAGCATGCTTATCTGCTTTAACTGTTTGCGGCTATCACCTTCTATATGAAAGATGTACGGGCTTTTGGTTAGCATTCCCTCCTCTACGAATTTTATGCCGTTAACATTTTTTAAAGAAAAAGTCGATAGGAAATGTGCGCCGTTTTGGGGATTTTTCGTACCTTTGCAGGCGATTAGCGTTTTCCAAAACGGGAAACTTTTCGGAAAAAGAAAAATGAAAAGTTGTCCAAAACGGAAAATTTTGGGGCGCTGTAGAGAGACTTGAAATAACTAAAATATAGAGAGACAAACCCATGATGGAGATTAAAAACTTTACGATTACGAAGCGTGACGGAACGAAAGACCGCTTCTCTTTAGACAAGATTATGAATGCCATCGTCAAGGCATTCGAGAGTGTTGATGAACCTGCAGACCTCGGAACGGTATCAAAGATTCTGAGTCATCTGGACATGCATGATGACATCAAGGTGGAGGACATCCAGAACCAAGTGGAGGAGGCCTTGATGCGCGAAGGATTCTACCGTGTGGCCAAGTCGTTCATCCTTTATCGTCAAGAGCACTCTGAGGACCGTGACACATTGGAAAAGATGATGTTCCTGTCTGAGTACACCGAATCGGTGAACGCTGCCACTGGTTCGAAGTACGATGCCAATGCCAATGTGGAGCACAAGAACATCGCCACGTTGATTGGCGAGTTGCCCAAGTCGAACTTCATCCGCCTGAACCGCCGTCTGCTGGTGGACCGTATCAAGAAGATGTACGGCAAAGACCTGGCCAACGAATATATCGACAAATTAACCCACCACTTTATATATAAGAACGACGAGACGTCATTGGCCAACTATTGTGCCTCTATCACCATGTATCCCTGGCTCATCGGCGGCACGACAGCCATTGGCGGCAACTCTACCGCTCCCACCAACCTGAAGTCGTTTGCAGGCGGTTTTGTGAATATGGTATTCATGGTGAGCTCGATGCTTTCTGGCGCCTGTGCTACACCTGAGTTCCTGATGTACATGAACTATTTCATCGGCAATGAGTATGGCAAGGACTACTGGCAGCATCCTGACAAGCAGGCCGACCTCTCGCTGAAGAAGCGCACCATTGACAAGGTCATCACCGACTACTTCGAGCAGATTGTCTACACGCTGAACCAGCCCACAGGTGCCCGTAACTATCAGGCCGTGTTTTGGAATGTGGCTTACTACGACAAGTATTACTTCCAGAGTATCTTCGGCGAGTTCTACTTCCCCGATGGCTCTCAGCCCGATTGGGACGGTCTCTCTTGGTTGCAGAAGCGCTTCATGAAGTGGTTCAACCAGGAGCGCACCAAGACCCTGCTGACCTTCCCTGTTGAGACGATGGCACTGCTCGTCGATGAGAATGGCGAGTGCAAGGACAAGGAGTGGGGCGACTTCACGGCTGAGATGTATGCCGAGGGACATTCGTTCTTTACCTATATGAGCGACAATGCCGACTCGCTGAGCTCTTGCTGCCGTCTGCGCAACGAGATTACCGATAACGGCTTCAGCTATACCCTTGGTGCCGGTGGTGTGTCGACTGGTTCGAAGTCGGTACTGACCATCAATCTGAACCGCTGCGTCCAGTATGCCGTCAACCACAAGATGGACTATCTGGAGTATCTCAGCGGCATCATCGACCTGTGTCACAAGGTACAGATGGCTTACAACGAGAATCTGAAGGAGTTGCAGGCCCACGGTATGTTGCCGCTGTTCGATGCCGGCTACATCAACATCAACCGCCAGTATCTTACCATCGGTATCAATGGTCTCGTTGAGGCTGCTGAGTTCATGGGTCTGAAGATTACGCCTAACGACGACTACCAGAAGTTCGTGCAGGGCATCCTCGGACTCATCGAGAAGTACAACAAGCAGTACCGCTCGAAGGAGGTGATGTTCAACTGCGAGATGATTCCTGCCGAGAATGTCGGTGTGAAGCACGCCAAGTGGGATCGTGAGGACGGCTACTTCGTGCCTCGCGACTGCTACAACAGCTACTTCTATGTCGTTGAGGACGATTCACTCACCGTGCTCGACAAGTTCAAGTTGCACGGTGCTCCCTATATTGAGCACCTCACTGGCGGCTCAGCACTCCACATGAATCTCGACGAGCATCTTTCGAAGGAGCAGTACCTGCACCTGTTGAAGGTTGCTGCCAAAGAGGGATGCAACTACTTCACGTTCAACATCCCCAACACCGTCTGCAACGACTGTGGCCATATCGACAAGCGCTATCTGAAGGAGTGTCCGCACTGCCACTCAAAGAATGTTGACTATATGACCCGTATCATTGGCTATCTGAAGCGCGTCTCCAACTTCTCACAAGCCCGTCAGGAGGAGGCTGCACGTCGTTACTATGCGCATACGGAGGCTTAAGTCATGCTGAAATACGTTAACACAGGAATTGTTTTTCAGGAAATACCCGACGAAGTGACACTGGCAATTAACATCTCCAATTGCCCGTGTCACTGTCCGGGGTGTCACAGCCATTACCTTTGGGAAGACGTTGGTGTTCCCTTGACGACAGATGCCATTGACAACTTTGTGTCGCAATATGGTACTGACATCACTTGCATTGCCTTCATGGGAGGTGACGCAGATCCTCGCAGCGTTAACCAATTGGCACAGTACATCCACGAGTATCATTCTCAGTTCCACGTAGCTTGGTACAGCGGTCGTATACGCATTCCCTCTGTCGTCAACAAGCAGGACTTCGACTATATCAAGATTGGTCCCTACATCAAGCATCTTGGCCCCCTGAAGTCTGCTACCACCAATCAGCGGCTCTATCGTCGCACGATGGATGGTGACTTCGAGGATATCACCTACCGCTTCTGGCGCCAGCAGGATATTGCGGTGTAATTTGTCCTTCCTGCAAGCACTTACAAGACTGATGACATTTAGCGGTGTCGTCAGTCTTTTGTATATATATAATAAGGTATAAAGAGATGAAGAGAATTTCAATCTTGGGAGTCGCGCTACTGATGACTGTCTTGCTGATGGCACAACGTATCAGTATCGTTACGTCAAAAGGGGTATCGGCACGTGAACAATATGCTGCAGAATATCTCCAAAAGGAATTGACGGGCATGGGGTACAGTGTTGTCCCTAAGAAGGGCGCCTGCCAGATTACACTGTCCTGTGCCGATGATGGGTTGGCAGAAGGTTACACGATAGCTAAAGACAAGGGTATCACGGTGACGGGTAATGATGCTTCAGGTGTCATCTATGGTTGTGTGGAACTGGTTGAACGCATCCGTCAGGCAGGAAGCCTCGAGAAACTGATTGCGACACTGTCGCAACAACCCATCAAGGAAGCGCCACAGATGGTAATGCGCGGCACATGCATCGGACTTCAGAAGACGGTCTATCTTCCTGGGCACGGGGTTTATGAGTATCCTTATACCCCCGAGAATTTCCCTTGGTTCTACGATAAAGCCGAGTGGATAAAGTATCTCGACATGATGGTGGAAAACAAGATGAACTCGCTGTACCTGTGGAATGGGCATCCTTTCGCTTCGCTGGTAAAACTGAAGGATTATCCCTTTGCGTTGGAGGTGGATGAAGAGACGTTTAAGAAGAATGAGGAGATCTTTTCGTTTCTCACTCATGAGGCCGACAAGCGCGGCATCTGGGTCATCCAAATGTTTTACAATATTATCCTCAGCAAACCCTTTGCCGACCACTACGGTTTGAAGACACAGGACCGCAACCGTCCCATCACGCCATTGATTGCCGACTACACGCGCAAAAGCATTGCTGCCTTCATCGAGAAGTATCCCAATGTCGGCCTGCTGGTTTGTCTCGGCGAAGCAATGGCTACCATCGATGATGACGTCACATGGATGAAGGAGACCATCATCCCAGGTATCAAAGACGGGCTGAAGGCAATAGGGCAAGTTGCGACACAGTCGCAACAAACGGGAAAGCTTCCGCCGATAGTATTGCGCTCGCATGATACCGACGGCCCTTTGGTACTGAAAGAATCACTGCCCCTCTACCCCAATATCTACACCATGTCAAAATATACAGGCGAGAGCCTGACTACCTACGAGCCTGATGGTCCTTGGGGCGAGACACATCGGCAATTGGCTGCAGCCGCGCCTGTGCATATCGACAACGTGCATATCCTTGCCAATCTCGAACCCTGGCGCTGGTCGTCGCCTGCGTTCATCCAGAAAACCGTGCAAGCCATGCATCGCGTGCACCACTCAAAAGGCTTGCACCTCTATCCCCAGGCTTCCTACTGGGACTGGCCCTATACCGCCGACAAACTTCCCAATGGTGAACGATTGAAGCAGTTGGATCGCGACTGGATGTGGTATCAGGCTTGGGGCCGCTACGCCTGGAACGAGCAACGCGGCAACGACAAGACCTATTGGAAAAAAGAACTTGCAGAATATTATGGTATCGACACCACTGCCGCTGGTCACCTGCTCAATGCCTACGATGAGGCGGGCGAGATAGCCCCGAAGCTCCTGCGGCGTTTCGGCATCACCGAAGGCAATCGCCAGACGTTGCTTTTGGGTATGACAATGGGCGAACTGGTCAATCCTTACAAGTACACCATCTACCCAGGTTTCTATGAGAGTTGTGGCCCCGAAGGTGAGAAGCTCATCGAATATATTGAAAAGGAATACAAAGGACTACCTCATAAGGGCGAACTGCCACTCGATATCGTTGACCAATGTGTGAATCACGGCGACCGTGCTCTCGTCGAGATGGGAGCCATCGCAACGAAACCTACACGTCATGCTAACGAATTCGAACATGTATGGAACGACTTCCTGTGTTATGCATCATTTGCGAAGGCCTTCCAATTAAAGGTGCGCGCTGCTGCCGAAGTGCTACGCTATAAATGGACGAAGGATATCAGCCATTTAGAGACTGCCGAGAAGTGGTTGGAGCAGAGCCTCAGCATCTGGTACGATCTAAGCCGCATGACAGAGCAATGGTATCTCTACGCTAATTCGATGCAGACCGCCCAGCGACGCATTCCTGTAGGTGGTGACAATGGTAAGATGAAAACATGGAGCGAACTGGCAGTAGTCTATCAGGAGGAGCTTGATGCCTTCAAGGAAAACATCGAGAAGCTGAAGCACCCTGTGGCACAAGGCGAAATGCTTATCATGCCTGCGAAGCCTGCCGATGTTCAGTATATTGCTGTGACACAGCAACATACAACACCCCTCCAGAAAGGCGCCATCCTTTTCGAAAACCGTGCAGACACTCCTGTTGATAGTCTTGCACCAGAACTCGCAGGACTGCAGGCATTGGTATTGAATCGCGATACCACTCGCATTATCGGCACAACTATCGAATACGATAGCGAAAAGCCTGTAAAGTTGCTTGTTGGTCTCTTCAAAGATGACGATCCCAAGTGGGCCAAAGCCCCCAAACTGGAGATTGACGCAACTGGCAATGAATACGGTCAGGCAGAACCCATACTGACCAATGCTATCAGCATCGTGCAGATGCCGAAAGTGAATATCCACCAATACTCGTTGCCAGCAGGCCGTAACACCATTCGTCTACCCAAAGGAATCCTGATGGTGGCTGGCTTCACCCAAAGCGATATCAAGCCCCGTGACTGTGGTCTCAATGGTCCTTCGGGCGAAGTAGACTGGCTATTCCAAAAGTAAGCAAATGACATGAAGAAAATAATAACGACTCTCGTAGCGCTCTTTATTGTGGTCAGCGGTTTTGCCGCTGACATCATCCCTACTGCCACGATGCAAGCCATCTACGACGAGGTGCGTACGCCTTATAAATATGGTCTGGTGGTTGCACCTACGGACAACTATCACAAAATAGACTGTCCTACGGTCTTCCGTGTTGGAAATAAATGGTTGATGACCTATGTGGTATATAATGGCAAGGATGGTCTTGACGGACGAGGCTATGAGACGTGGTTGGCATCTTCTGATGACCTATTACATTGGAACACCGAAGGGCGCATCCTTTCCTATAAGGACGACGGTTGGGATATGAACCAGCATGGCGGTTTTCCTGCTCTTATTGACTGGACATGGAACGGGAGTTACAACATTTCTCAATTTAAGAATCACTATTGGATGACGTACATCGGTGGGCATGGGACAGGTTACGAGGCTGTACGTGAACCACTGAATATCGGTCTTGCCTGGACCAAGGGTGATATCACGCAAGCCCACGAATGGCAGAGTGCCGACAAGCCTTTGCTCAGCATTAACGATAAGGATGTACAGTGGTGGGAAAAGCTTGTGCAATACAAAAGTACCATCTATGATGACCCTCAGAAGACGTTGGGCCAGCGCTTTGTGATGTTCTATAATGCTGGAGGCATTAACCCTGCCAACAACCTGAAGGCAGAACGTATTGGTATCGCTCTCAGCAACGATCTTAAGGAATGGAAGCGTTACGATGGCAATCCGGTCTTTGCCAATGAGGTGGGCGGCATCATCACTGGCGACGCCCAAATAGTCCGCATGGACTCACCTCTCACCTCTCACCCCTCACCTCTATATGTGATGTTCTACTTCAAGGCCTACGACCCCAGCCGTAAGTATAATGCCTTCAACACCTTTGCTGTCAGCAGTGACCTCATCCATTGGCAGACATGGAACGGCGACGACCTCATCATCCCTTCAAAGCCCTACGACGAGATGTTTGCCCACAAGAGCTATGTGGTGAAGCACGATGGTGTGGTATATCATTTCTATTGTGCCGTCAACAACGACCAGCAACGAGGCATCGCTGTTGCCACCAGTGTTCCCATGGGGCGCTCTGCCATCCGCTTTCCACAACCGGAACGCAAAGGCCGTCGTCATATCGTCAGTCTCAATGATGGCTGGACAGCGCATTGTTCGGTGGCTCACGATTCCGTTGTGAGCATCAACATCCCCCACAACTTCGATGACTATTATGGTTACCGCCAGCTCCGTCATGGTAACCTACATGGCAGTGCTACTTACGAGAAAAACTTTACTGCTGACAAACAAGAAGGTAAACGCTACTTCCTACAGTTCGAAGGCGTGGGAACCTATGCTACCGTTACCCTCAATGGGACAAGCTATCCCAAGGAACTCGTAGGCAGGACGGTGTGGACGCTTGACGTGACGGATGCCTTGCAGAACGGAAATAATAGGTTAGAAGTCCTCGTCGACCATCCTGCCATGCAAACCGCCTCGCCTTGGGTTTGCGGAGGTTGCTCGTCAGAATGGGGGTTTTCTGAAGGTTCGCAACCCTTCGGCATCTTCCGTCCTATATCACTTGTTGAGACGGATGCCGTCCGCATAGAACCCTTTGGCGTTCACATTTGGAACAACACCGCTTGCGACAGCGTCTTCATCGAAACGGAAGTGAAGAACTATACGTCACAAGTCCAAACTATCGAGCTGGTCAACAAGTTCACACTCGCTTCTGGCAAGCAGGTTTTCCGACAAGCAATGACCATATCATTACAAGCTGGAGAAACCAAGATTATCCGACAGTCGTCATCCGTCGCTGACGTGCACCGTTGGTCATTGGAAGATCCCTACCTCTATAACCTCTCTACGATGATTAAGCGTGATGGCAAAACGACTGACGAGGTGCGTACCCCGTTTGGCATCCGAAGCATCTCGTGGCCAGTATTGCGCAAAAACGGCGACAACCGCTTCTACCTGAACGCCCAGCCCGTCTTTATCAACGGCACTTGCGAATATGAACATATTTTGGGTAATAGCCATGCTTTTTCGCCCGAACAGATACGGAGCAGAGTGAAACAAATCCGCAATGCTGGTTTTAATGCCTTCCGCGAGGCCCACCAGCCCCATAACCTACTCTATCAGCAACTGTTCGACGAACAGGGCATGCTCTTCTGGAGTCAGTTCTCTGCCCATATCTGGTACGATACGCCACAGTTCCGCGAGAATTTCAAACGCCTGCTGGTACGTTGGATCAAAGAACGCCGCAACTCGCCCAGTATCATTCTGTGGGGCTTGCAGAACGAGAGTGTTTTGCCCAAAGATTTTGCCGAGGAATGCTCAGCAATCATACGACAGTTGGACCCCACTTGTCGCGAACAACGGGCTATTACTACCTGCAATGGCGGTGAGGGAACAGATTGGAACGTCATCCAGAATTGGAGCGGCACGTACGGCGGCTCCGCCGAGAACTACAACAATGAACTGAGCCGTCCTGAACAGTTGCTCAATGGTGAATACGGAGCATGGCGCACTATCGACCTGCATGGCGCAGAGAAATACAGCGAGGAAAGCTTTACCGCGCTCCTTGAGACCAAAGCCCGCCTGGCTGAGCAGGCATTTGCGGACGTCAGCGGGGAAAACACTGACCACAAAGGCGTTTGCGGACACTTCCAGTGGCTATTCGCTTCTCATGATAATCCTGGTCGCAACCAACCCGATGGTGCCTACCGTCGCATTGACAAAATTGGCCCGATTAATTACAAAGGACTTACCACTATTTGGGAAGAACCCACCCCAGCCTACTACATGTACCGCCAGCGATACGCCGGCGTGGAAACTGTCGACCACAAGACTGCGGCAGACCGGAACCACGAGTTAGTGAAGGGTGCTAAAGGCTATCGCTATCTCTACCGCATTAACTGCGGTGGCGACGCTTACACCGACGAGTTTGGTCAACTATGGCAGGCTGATGACACCATTTACAGCTACTCTTGGGGTCAGGATTTTGAGGGAGTTCATGCCATCCAGGCCAGTCAGCGCCACATCACTGACAACATCCGAGGCACCAAGAGTGACGAGCTATTCCAATTCTTCCGTTTCGGTCGGCATCGCCTTTGGTGGAATTTGCCTGTCGACGGGGGAAACGACGACCGCATTTACCGTATCGAGCTCTACTTTGTTGAGCCTTGGCATGGGCAGAACGGTGGTGAGAAAGATGATTACGAAGGACTCCGCATCTTTGATGTGGCTGTCAACGACAGCGTAGTTATAGACGATCTTGACCCTTGGGCTGAGGCGGGCTATCTGGGAGCCCTCAAACGTGTCGTTACCGCTAAGGCCAAAGACGGACGTCTTCGCATCTCGTTTCCTGAGGTGAAGGCAGGACAAGCCGTTATCTGCGGCATAGCGATAGCAGAGATTGATGACATTCCTCCTTTAGCGACACCGCCATTCGTGGAGCGTGTCGCTATGACACAGCGACAGACGGAACCGGGCTTTTGGCGCGCCCTCGATACTGACACCATCGCCAGACTGCCCAAAGAAGAACTGCCTCAAGACACCGAAGCCCGTCCCGCCACTACCTACCAGCCAGAGGCTAAAAGCCAAAAGCCAAAAGCTAAAAGCCAAGGAAGTACAACCTTTATCATCAAGCCTGGACTCGGTCAGGAGTATGCCTTGCGGTTTAAGTACAAAAACACGACGGGCAATGCCGTCAAGGCACGTATGACTATTACTGATTCCAAGCGTACAGTATTGGTCGACCGAGACGTTACGTTTCCTCCGACACCCAACAAATTCAAGATACTTTCCACCACTACCGGCACCCAGATTAATGCTGGAACCTATGTCGTCAGGATAGAAACTGATGAGGTGGAATTCAAAGAACTGGAGATACAATAAGTTTTATCCGCCAACTTCCTTGCGTAATTGCAGATTAATTTGTACCTTTGTCGGCAAATATGGATTACACGCTGAATTGTAACGGACGACTGCTGGCTTTCAACGAGCCGCAAGTCATGGGTATCCTCAATGTGACGCCCGACTCTTTCTATGCTGACAGCCGCCAGCAGACGGAGCATGATGTGGCTATGAGAACGGAGGAAATACTGTCGCAGGGAGGTAGTATCATCGACGTCGGAGCCTGCTCGACACGTCCTGACAGCGAACCAGTCAGCGAGGCAGAGGAAGCGGAACGCCTGCGCTGGGCGTTGGCGGTAGTACGTCGTGAGGCTCCACAGACTATCGTCAGCGTCGATACCTTCCGCCCTCAGATTGCCCGCATGGCCGTTGAGGAGTTTGGCGCTGACATCATCAATGACGTTGGTGCACCTGCTAATAGCAAACAGCCAATAGCCAATAGCCAAGAGAACATGTTCCGCATGGTTAGTCGACTGCGGGTTCCCTACATCTTCATGTCCAGGAAAAGCAGCATTCGCGACATCCTGCTCGACAGTGCAGAGGCCGTCGACCAACTTCGCTCTATGGGACAGAAGGACATCATCATCGACCCTGGCTTTGGATTCGGTAAGACGCTGGAACAAAACTACGAGGTGATGCAGCACATGGAACGCCTGCACATGTTGCGACTGCCCCTGTTGGTTGGCATCTCACGTAAATCGATGATTTACAAACTGCTTCAAACCAATCCAGAACAAGCACTCAACGGCACGACGGTGCTCCATACGATAGTCCTGCTGAAAGGTGCTGACATTCTTCGCGTGCATGACGTTAGGGAGGCAGTGGAGTGTGTGAAGATAATGGCTGCGACCAAAATCACAACGCACACTGAATCATAAATAGATAAATAGTCAAAATAGCATATATGTTCTTCGAATTTGGAATAAAAGACGTTATCGACATTCTGTTAGTCGCTGTAGTGCTCTACTACATCTATCGGCTAATGAAAGAGTCGCGCTCGCTGAATGTCTTCATGGGCATTCTGGTGTTTGTCGTATTATGGTTAGTGGTGTCGCAGGTGCTACAAATGAAACTGCTAGGTTCCATCCTCGACAAATTTGTCAGCGTGGGAGTCATTGTACTCGTCATTCTGTTTCAGGACGAAATCCGAAAGTTCCTTTATAATCTGGGAGCTCATCAGCGCATGAGAAGTTTTCGACGCTTCCTTTCTTTGGGTGACAAGAAGCACGACTCCCAGAAGCTGAAACAGATTATCATGCCCATCGTGATGTCCTGTATGAGTATGAGCAAGAAGAAGGTCGGCGCACTCATCGTCATCCAGCGCGCTACACCCCTTGATGATATTGTGGCCACAGGTGAGAGCCTCGATGCCAGCATCAACCAACGACTGATAGAAAACCTCTTCTTCAAGAATTCTCCCCTGCACGACGGTGCCATGATTATAGCCGACGGCCGCATCAAAGCCGCAGGTTGTATTCTCCCTGTTTCTCACGACCTAAGCATTCCCAAGGAATTAGGTCTTCGTCATCGTGCTGCTTTGGGTATCACACACGAAAGTGACTGTATAGCCATTGTGGTGTCTGAGGAAACTGGAGGCATATCCGTTGCCATCCATAGTGAATTCCAGCTCCGACTGACGGCTGAGAAACTGGAAAGCATCCTCACGCAAGAGATGGCGTAAACGTAAACGCTTAAAAATTGATAATGGATAATGTATAATTGATAATTATTTCGTATCTTTGCACAACAATAAATAAAAGTATCACTAAATCAATAAAACAAACTATGGATTTATTAAGTCAAATTGTAGCGCGTGCTCAGAGTAACAAGCAGCGCATCGTGCTCCCTGAAGCAGAAGAGGAGCGTACATTGTGTGCAGCCGACCGTGCGTTGGCTGACGGTCTCGCAGACATCATCCTGATTGGTAACCCCGCTAAGGTAGAAGCTCTCGCAAAGGAGAAGGGTCTGACCAATATTGGCAAGGCAACTTTGATTGACCCGGAAAACTACGACAAGAGTGAGGAACTGGCTGAGAAACTGGCTGAGATTCGCAAGTCGAAGGGTATGACCATCGAGGAAGCTCGCAAGCTCGTCAAGAACCCATTGTATCTGGGTTGCATGATCATCAAGACCGAGGGTGCTGATGGTCAGATCAGCGGTGCACTGTCTACTACTGGCGACACGCTGCGTCCTGCTCTGCAGATTATCAAGTGCCAGCCTGGCATCACCTGCGTCAGCGGTGGTCTGCTGCTCATCTCGAAGCAGAAGCAATATGGTGAGGATGGTGTGCTCGTCATTGCCGACGTGGCCGTAACACCTATGCCCGATGCCAATCAGCTAGCTCAGATTGCTGTCTGCACGGCTCAGATGGCAAAGGCTGTTGCTGGTTTCGAAGATCCCCGCGTGGCTATGCTGAGCTTCTCGACGAAGGGCTCTGCCAAGCATGAGGTTTGCGACAAGGTCATCGAGGCCACGAAGTTGGCTAAGGAGATGGCTCCTGACCTGAAGATTGACGGTGAGTTGCAGGCTGATGCTGCTCTCGTACCTTCTGTTGGTGCCAAGAAGGCTCCTGGCTCTGACATCGCTGGTAAGGCCAACGTGCTCGTATTCCCCAACCTCGAGGTAGGAAACATCGGTTATAAGATGGTTCAGCGCTTAGGCGACGCTATCGCCATCGGTCCTGTGCTGCAGGGTATCGCACGTCCTGTCAACGACCTCTCTCGTGGCTGCTCTATTGATGACATCTACTACATGATTGCCATTACCGCCTGCCAGGCAATGGACGCTAAAAAATAATTAAGAGTTAAGAATTAAGAGTTAAGAAAATATGAAAATCCTTGTTTTGAACTGCGGTTCGTCGTCGATTAAGTACGCCCTGTACAACATGGACGACAAGAGTGTGATGACCAGTGGCGGTGCTGAGCGTGTGGGCTTGGACGGTGCCTTTGTGAAGGTGAAGCTGGCCAATGGCGAGAAGAAACAGATTATGCACGACATCCCCGAGCATACTGAGGGTGTGAAGTTCATCTTCTCATTGCTGACCGATCCTGAGATTGGTGTCATCAAAGACCTGAAAGAGATTGACGCCGTAGGTCACCGTATGGTGCATGGTGGCGAGAAATTCAACAAGTCAGTAGTGCTGACTGACGAAGTGCTGAAGGAGTTCGAGAAGTGCTCCGACCTGGCTCCGCTCCACAACCCCGCTAACCTGAAGGGTGTGAATGCCGTAAAGGAGCTGATGCCTGGTCTGCCTCAGGTGGGTGTGTTCGATACCGCCTTCCACCAGACCATGCCTCCCAAGGCCTTCATGTACGCCATTCCTTACGAGCTCTACGAGAAGTACGGCATCCGTCGCTATGGTTTCCACGGAACCAGCCACCGCTATGTTTCCCAGCGTGCCTGCGAATTCCTGGGCATCCCCGCTGAGGGCACGAAGATGGTTACCTGTCACGTAGGTAATGGCGGTTCTATCGCTGCTGTCGTTGATGGCAAGTGCATCGATACCTCCATGGGTCTCACTCCGTTGGAAGGTCTCGTCATGGGTACCCGTGCTGGTGATATCGACGGTGGTGCTGTGACGTTCATCGAGAAGAAGCTCGGTCTGGACGCTGACGGCATGTCGAACTTGCTCAACAAGAAGAGCGGTGTGGCTGGTCTCACTGGTGGTTCCAGCGATATGCGCGACGTGGAGAATGCTGCCAAGAGTGGTGACGAGCGTGCCAAGCTGGCTCAGGACATGTATTTCTATCGCATCAAGAAGTACATCGGTGCCTATGCTGCCGCTATGGGTGGCCTCGACATAGTCGTCTTCACCGCTGGCGTTGGCGAGAACCAGACATCTATGCGTTCTGAGGTCTGCAAGAATATGGAGTTCCTCGGCATCAAGTTCGACGAGTCGAAGAACAATGTCCGTGGCGAGGAGGCTATCATCTCTGCCGACGACTCAAAAGTCAAGGTGGTTGTCATTCCTACCAACGAGGAGCTGATGATAGCCACAGACACCATGAATCTGCTGTAGTTTAGTTTACTACCAGTAAACCATACATTTAGTGCCGGTAAACTTGCTGTTTACTGGCACTAAACATATTCAAACAAATCATTAAGACAAAAGGTCACTTTTTCGGAAGAATTGTCGTTTTTCTCATATCTTTTCATTAACTTTGCCCCCGTTTAATAATATTAATGAGACAAAACGATGAAAAAACTATTTCTAATTCCCGTTCTGGCCCTCTTTGCCAGCATACAGACAGCACTGGCTCAATTGCCGACAGTCACCCTGAAGACAATGGACGGCAAGAGTGTAAACACCGCCGAACTGTCGAACGACGGCAAGCCGTTTATCATTGATTTCTTTGCCACGTGGTGCAAGCCCTGCAATCGCGAGCTGGATGCCATTGCCGAGGTATATGAGGACTGGCAGGCGGAAACGGGCGTGAAGATTATCGCCGTCAGCATCGACCAGGGACAGAACATCAACAAGGTGAAGCCATTAGTGGCCAATCACGGTTGGGAGTATGAGATTCTGCTCGACCCGAACGGCGACTTCAAGCGTGCCTTGGGCATCCAGATGATTCCCTATGTGCTCATCGTCGACGGACAGGGAAACATCGTGTATAAGCATAATGGCTATACCGACGGTGCCGAGACGGAACTGATAGAAAAGGTTCGGAAACTATTGAACAAGTAAAACGGTAAAAAAGTAAAAAAAGGTGAAGCGCTGTATTATTCTTATAGTATACTACCTCTTACCCCTCACCTCATACCTCTGTCTTGCTCAGGAGGAACACAAAGGGATCAGTCTGTCGGGGAGCATCCAGAGCGATATGCTGTTGCCGCAGGACGACAAGGATATTGGAGCATTCAAGGACGGTGACTTCAACACCAACACCTATGCCGACATACAGCTGCAGAGCCGCTATGTGGATGCTGGAGCCCGTCTGGAATATTTGGAGCACCCGCTGCCTGGCTTCGAGAATGATTTCAAGGGTTGGGGTGTACCCAACTTCTGGGTGAAGGGTAAGTTGGGCAAAGTCGAACTGACGGCAGGAACGTTCTACGATCAGTTTGGTTCGGGCTTTGTCCTGCGTACCTACGAGGAACGTTCGTTGGGTATCGACAACTCGTTGCTGGGCGGTCGTTTGGTGGTAAAGCCCATGAAGGGTATGACGCTGAAAGTGCTGAGCGGCAAGCAGCGCCGCTACTGGAGCTGGAGTGGCGGACTGGTATCGGGAGCCGACGCAGAGGTAAGCATCGACGAGTGGCTGTCCTCCATGCAGCAGCATGATACGCATCTGACCATAGGTGCCTCGTGGGTGAACAAATACGAAGAGAAGGAAGACATCTACGTCATTGGCGACCCCACCCATTACTATAACGTGCCAAGATTCGTCAATGCCTGGGACGTTCGTGCCAACCTGAACAAAGGTCCCGTGAGCGTGTTGGCCGAATACGCGCAGAAGACGCAGGACCCGTCGTTCGACAACAACTACTCGTATGCCAACGGCAATGTCGCCATGCTCTCCACATCCTACTCTGAACGTGGACTGAGCATCCTGCTGCAGGCCAAGCGTAGCGAAAATATGTCGTTCCGCAGCCAGCGTAAAATGATGGGAACGTCGGCATTCATCAATCATCTGCCTGCGTTTACCCTTGACCATACCTACGCCTTGGCCGCTCTCTACCCCTACGCCACGCAGTTGGCAACGGGCGAATGGGCCTATCAGGCTGAGTTGGGCTACAATTTCAAGCGCAAGACGGCTCTTGGCGGCAAGTACGGCATGAACGTGAAGCTGAACTACTCGTACGTCCGCGCCATTCAGGACGCATGGCTGAAGTGGGGCCCAGACACCTATTATCAGGACTTGGACATTCAGCTGTCGCGCAAGCTGACGAAAGATTTCAAGCTGACCCTGATGTATATGAACCAGCGCTACAACAAAACCGTCATTGAGGGTGAGGGAGGTATGATACACTCCAACATCTTCGTAGCCGACGGTATGCTGCAGCTGGCATCCAAGACCCGCTTGCGTTGCGAGTTGCAGTATCTGCAGACCAAGCAGGATCAGGGCGACTGGGCCTATGGTCTTCTGGAACTCTCGTTGGCTCCTCATTGGATGTTTACCGTCAGCGACATGTGGAACTGCGGTGACAGCGACATGGAGTACTATGCGGAGAATACCCACTATCACTACTATCAGGGACTGGTCACCTATAACATCAAGTCGCACCGCATCCAGCTGGGCTATGGCCGCACCCGTGCAGGCTACAACTGCTCAGGTGGCGTGTGCCGCTATGTACCTGCGACCAAAGGTGTAACCTTGTCGTACAACTATAACTTTTAAAGACGATGAGAACAATATATTTATATAAGGTACGAGGGCTGGTAAAAGTTTTTTGCCTTTTTACCTTTTTGCCTCTCTTGATGTCCTGCGACTATATAGAAGAGAGCGACAGACTGATTGCGGTGGACGACGCGCACACAGACACGCCTGTCGATACACTGAAGTCAGCGGTCAGGAACGTGCTGTTGGAAGACTTCACGGGTCAGCGGTGCTCAAACTGTCCTACGGGAACGGAGGTGATAGAGCAATTGCAGGAAATCTACGGTGAACGGTTGATAGCCGTTGGCATCCATGGCGGACCGCTGGGTTTCAAAGGGACGGCAACAGTCTTGGGACTGGCAACAGACGTTGGCGATGAGTATTACAGCCATTGGCAGCTGGAGTATCAGCCTGTAGGACTGGTCGACAGGCATGGTGCCGTGAACTATACGGAGTGGGCAAAAGCCGTCAGGGACGAGATGGCGGTGCCGTCGGATGTGAAAATGGAGGTGAAGGCCGCTCTCAATGGCAGCCAGATAAACATCACCGTCACGGCTGAAGCGTATAATGACTATACGGGCATGTTGCAGGTGTGGCTGTTGGAGGACGGCATTACCGCCACTCAGGCCATGCCTGACGGCACCAACAACCGCAACTACGTCCACAACCACGTGTTGCGCACACCTGTCAACGGCGTCTGGGGCGAAGCCATCACCATTGGCAAAGGTGAGCAAAAGTCGCAGAGCTATCAACAGGCTGTCGATGAAGCGTGGAATGCGGCCAATCTCAGTATCGTGGCCTTTGTCTACAACGATAGCGGCGTCATGCAGGCGGCGAAACGACAAGTGATAGAATTGATAATTGACAATTGATAATGAATAAATATTTTTGCTTATGAAGAAAATTTTTACGTTATGTGTGGGGCTTTTCGCTGCCCTTGCCTTACAGGCACAAAGCGATTTTCCTTTAAAGTTTGAAGACAAGAACGGTAACGAGATTGCCGACGGCTCGACATTGATTATTACAGATTGGATAGACGATGGCTTTGGTGGCATCATGGTGCCTTCCGGACTTGCTGTGAGGAATACAACTGGTGCGGAGGTGCAGTGTGGCGGTTCCCTTACTATTCAGTCGATAAGCAACGGTGCATTCCAGTCGTGTTTCCCTGAGAACTGTATGCAATGGTCTAAAGTGGGTGACTATACCACGCAGAGAGGTGCAATAGCCGCTAATGACCTGAAGAATATGCAGACCGAATGGCTGCCCACAGCCGAGGGAACTTGCACGGTGGTTTATCAGTTGGTTACCTATAAGCAGAATCCCATTACCAAGCAGTGGGCTGTCGACAAGTATGGCCCTACTGTCACGATGAACTTCGCTTACGGCACAACAGGCATCAACAACGCTCCAACGTCCAACGCTCAGCGTTCAACGTGCTACGACCTCATGGGTCGCCGCGTCAGCAAGCCTGCCAAGGGTGTTTATATCATCAACGGTCGTCAGGTCGTAATCAAGTAAATAAAAGGTAAAAATAAAAAGGAGTTCTCCTTTTATTATATCTCAAACAAAAACATTAAACAGATGAAACAAAAGTTTACACTATTTATGCTGGCAGTCCTGTTTGTGGCTGCCGGTTGTTTCGCACAGGGTCAGGCTTCCCAGCGTGTCCTGTCGCAGAAGAATTTTCAGGCTGTTACCCAACAGACTGGTAAAAATGTGAAACAGCAACCGTCCAAGAAGTCGCTGCAGATGCAGCAGAGCGTGGAGCGTCAGAAGGGTTTCCGCGCTTCTGTTACTGCTCACAACAAACTGACGGGCAAGAAACTGGCCAAGAAGCCTTTTGCGCTTCGTCGTGGTGCTGCCGACATCATCTCTGAGCAGCCGGAAGGCACCAAGAAGGTGTATTCGCGCAGTGGCTCTGCTTACGTAGCATCGTTGTTCGGAGTATACGAAACCAGTGTAGAGGGTGCCGTGGGCTCTGTCGTATTCGGTGCTGACGACAAGGTGTACATCAAGAACATCATTTCGCAGGCCAGTGGCATTAATGCCTGGGTCGTGGGAACCATCAGCGGCTCTACGATTACTATCCAGCTGCCTCAGACGGTCTATGCTTTCGTGGACGAGGGCTACAACCTGGAAGCAGCAGTGATGAGCTTCGACGCTGAAAATATGACGTATGTCAAGTCTGCAGACCAGACTGTCCTGCTGAACTACAATGTCGAAACGGGTGACATCACGACACCGGCAGGCAAGTTGACGACTGGTGAGGATATCATTGGTCTGATGTATGACGACGACCTGTCGTGGGCAGGCTATGGCGACTGGAATATTACCATGACTGCCGTGACCGACAAACTGGTGGAGGCTCCCGCTGGCTTGAAGACCGAGCAGTATGCACTGACTGCCGACGGCTACACGGGTTCGCTTGTACAAGTGGGCTTCAATGGTGACGACGTCTATGTCCAGGGTATCGACCGCAACCTGCCAGAGACGTGGGTAAAGGGTACTGTCAGCGGCAACAAGGTGACATTCAAGAGCGGTCAGTATGTCGGTGCCGACGAGGTGGCTGGCTATCACCAGTATCTGATGTCAGCTACTGTGACCCAGGAGTGGGACGATTGGTATGAGGAGTATGTCGATGTTTATGCCCTTGCTGACACCGACATCGAGTTCACCTACGATGCCACCACGAAGACCCTGTCGGAGAGCACGCCATTCCTGCTGAATGCCGGTAAGGATGTTGTCAGCTATCTCTATGCCTTCAATAAGGCGAAGATGGCTAAGTTCATCGAGGTGGCCGCCACACCTGCCGCTCCTTCTGCAGTAGGTCTCTTTGAGGGTGGCTGGAGTTATTACCTGGCAGGCTATGGCTGGGGTGATCTTGAATTTGCTATAACTCCCGCTGATGTCGACGGCAACTACATCCTGCCCGAGAAACTCAGCTATCAGATCTATACCAAGGTCAACGGCGAGGTGAAGCCGCTGGCGCTCTCTTGGAATGACTACATCAATCAGCAAGAGCCGACGATGACGGAGATTCCGTTCGGCTACAACGACGGCTGGGATATCGCTGCCAACTATCTCTACTATTACATCATTGGTCCGGAGGCATACGGTATTCAGACCATCTACCGTGGTGCCGGCGAGGAGAAGCGCTCAGAGATTGTATGGGCCGAGACACAAGAACTCGGTGCTGAGATTCAGCCTGCCGCTGCTACTCCCGATTATCCTGACGTAACCATCGGCAAGGACGACAACCGCATCGACTATGGTTTCTATACGGGCGAGGGCGATCTCAAGACTGTCACCAACAACTACAAGGCTGAGACCTACGATGTGGCTATCAAGCTGAACGACCCCGCTATGGTGGGTACTGCCATCGAGAGCATTACCTTCCCGCTGCAGGAGGTTGAAGGTGTCAGCGGCATCGCTGTGTTCCTCACTTCGCAGCTGCGCGTCGAGGACGGCAAGAATGCTGCCGACCTGACCGTCAAGGCCGTAACGCCCGCAGAGCCCGGTTTCATTACCGTCAAGCTCGACAAGCCCTATCAGATTCCTGAGGGTGGCGTCTTCGTAGGATACTCACTGACCATCGACGAAGTCCTGAGCACGGCCAATGCCATGCCTATCGCCCTCACACCAGAGATTCATGAGGGTGGCTTCTATCTCCATACTTCCGACGGCTTCCTGAAGTGGATCGACGCAGCCGAAGGCCTGGGTGGCAGTTCCATCATTGAGGTGACATTAGCAGGCAATACCATCAAGAGCAATGCTGCAGCCGTAGCCGAGGGCCAGTCGCAGTATGTGATGACGGGCGAGGCCTTCAACGTTCCCGTAACCATCGCCAACCACGGCGCCAACGGCATCCAGTCGCTCGACGTCAGCTATAGCGTAGCAGGTCAGACGGGTACACAGCATTTCGATACCGCTGTCGATGCCTTCTTCGGCAAGTCGGCAACTGTTGCCCTGAACATTCCTGCTATTGCCGAGAAGGGCAACTACGAGCTGGCTGTGACGGTCGACAAGGTGAATGCCGCTGCCAACGAGGATGCTAACGTCAGCACGACAGTGCCCATTATCGTACTGAACACCGTTCCCAAGAAGCGCACACTGCTCGAGGAGTACACGGGTACTTGGTGCGGCTGGTGCCCACGTGGCTTCGTAGGTCTGGAGAAATTGGCCGAGCTCTATCCTGATGAGTATGTGCTCGTCAGCTACCACAATGGCGACGACATGGAGGTTTTGAACTCTTATGCCTTCCCCTCTGAAGTTTCAGGATTCCCCGATGCATGGATGGATCGCGACGTGGAGCTGGATGCCTACTACGGCTTGGTTTACGGTGCGAAGGAATTCGGCATTGCCGACGACCTCGCAGCACGCAACAAGGATTTCGGACAGGCCGACATCAATCTCGCCACGACACTGAACGACGATCAGACCGCTGTCACCATCGATGCTGACGTGACCTTCCCCTACGATTTGACCGATGGCAACTACGCCGTAGAGTACATCCTCGTAGCCGACGGTCTGACCGATGAAAGCTGGGGACAGTCCAACTATTATGCTAATGGCAGCCAAGGTTATCCCCTGTATATGGATGTGTTCACTATGGGCGAATCTACTATCTATGGCTTGGTGTACAACGATGTGGCTGTGCTGACCTCCGAGCAGCTTGGCGGTTCGCAAAATGCCATTACTGCTGCCACTGCCGACACTCCTGTCAAGTTGCAGTACACGTTCAATCTGGCCGATGCCGTCAATACCGCAGGTGATCCTGTCATCCAGGACGTGCAGAAAGTGAAGATTGTCGCCCTGCTGAAAGATGCTGCGACGGGTAAGGTGGTCAATGCCAACAAGGTGAAGATAGGTGCTTCTACTGGCATTATCAACGTTCAACGTTCAACGCTCAACCCTCAACCCTCAACGTTCTACGACCTCATGGGTCGCCGCGTCAGCCAGCCCACAAAGGGTCTCTACATCACCAATGGCCGCAAGGTCGTGATTAAGTGAGAGCAGAGTGATGCTCGCATCAACTCTGCCGAGCGTGAACGAGCTCGAGCTTTAGCTCAAGGTCGTGATTAAGTAAAAAGGATTATCCTTTTATTATAAAAGCAAGCCCGCAGTAGTGCGGGCTTGTTTTTTTCGCCGAAGCATCGGCGCAAAGTGTTATGTTTGAAAGATTATTCCCACGGAGGGAATGTTTTATTCCCAGGCTGGGAAGATATTGTTCCCACGGTGGGAATAAATAGTTCCCAGTAAGGGAACATTTAGCGCAAATAAGGCTGCCTTATTGAAAATTAAGCGTGCCTTATTGACAGACAAGCGGCTGATAGCCCTCACCCCTCACTCAAATCTTTGGAAATACCTTTGTAGAAAGACCTTGCAAACCAGTGAGGGGTGAGGGATAATTTAGTTAAAGGAGTTAGAGAAGTTAAAAGTAAGGCGGAGGCCCGCCAATGTGTACGTTCATATTTTAGCGCAGGCATGGGTCCTTACTATCGTTACCATCACGGCGAGAACAAGCTCTCGCCCAAGCAGCAGGAAGACATCATGCAAATCCTGTCCCACTTCTGCAGTACCGATGGCATCAAGTTCGACCACTACGAAACAGACTGGGACTTCGGATGACAGACCATTCCCATTCCTTAATACTCCAAAGCGAGCCGTTGTTGAACAGTGGCTCGCTTTGATTTGACGAAGCTCAGTCTTCAGAGAATGGTAATGCCTTCTTCGACGGAATGGACTGAATAATACGGAAAACACCTTCAAGGTCGGCGGCCTGCGTCTTGCGACGCTTGCTGTCAGGGGCAATCATTTCAACAGGGGGACAAATTGTCCCCCACTTGGATTTCAGTTCAGGATCACGGCGAAGCATCTTCTTGATGTAGTCGCGCGGATTAACTGTATCGGTTAGCAACTTGCACTATGTCCGCCACAGCGAAATAATACTTCTCCTTTTCCGCATCCCATACGATACGAACCTGTTTGCCCTCAAAGATTTGTATATAGAAATTCTCGTTCATTGTTATTAATGCTTTTTTCGTTTGCAAAGTTACGAATAAGTGAGAACAATACAAAATAAATATGTGTTTTTGTTTTTATTGTCGAGTGAAAGTGTCTTCGACAAAGTCAAAGTTAATCAATTATTTCGAAATAATCACTATAACCGCCCCCGGCACTAAAATACAATACACCGAAAGAAATTTCAATTACTCCGATAGTATTGACCACCTTCCCTGCTGTCCGTCACTCTGCTCCCTGATCTCCGGCCGACAGCAGGGAAGTGTCAAGCCGACAGCAGGGAGCAGAGCGCCGTTCAACTAGTAAGGTGATGGGACGAACCCCGTGCGAGGCTTTCGTCCTCTCAATAAGTGCCACTTATTTCTGAAGAAGAGCCATTTATTTTCTGAGAAGTGGCACTTATTGACGGATAAGCGGTGTGTTTTTTCTGCGACGCGTCGCTGCGTGTCAATGGTACCTGTCCTTTCGTCACCTCAGCCACATTCAAATTCCTCCGCCATCATCTTCCTGGTAATCAAAAGGTTAAACCACCTGGCGGAGAAATATTCGTTTTTTGTATAACATTGTATCCTAAGCCGAGTGCACAGAAGGGGCGGTTTGCTGTGCACTCGTTACAATGCATCGTAACTGAGGTAGCGCCATATGCCGAACGGCACGTATGGTAGTGCGAGAGGTCGGGAAATGAAATAGGAGGAAAACTGTTTCATTTTCCTCCTACTCGATTTATTTTATCACCACCTTCTTCTTTCCTACAATGTAGACTCCCTTGCAGGCGCTGTTGCTATCAATGCGACGGCCCTGTAGGTCGTAATAATTGTCCATTGTCAATTGCCCATTCTCTCCAGGAGAGTGTGGCGTTGCAAGGTCAATTGCCTTGATGCCGGCTGTCTCAACGACTTTCAGCGTGTAGCTGGCTGAGCGGGCCTCGTTACAGTTGCTGGTCTCAGGACCTGTGGCGGTGATGGTCACCTCGCCCAAAGCCTTCGTGGTCACGACACCATCAGTGTTCACTTCGGCAATGGTCACGTCACTACTTGCCCACTGCACAGTACCGTCGTACAGTCCGATACTGAGCTTGTTCTCAGGCACGGTCTCACCCAGCACAGCCTCGACAACGGCTTCCTCAAACGAGAACGTGGGCGACGCCTTGTCGATGATGACTGTGTACGAGATGCTTGTTGGAGCTAAGCGATAGTCCGTCTCGGCGCCGCTGATGGTAATGATGGCCGTTCCGGCACCAATGACCGTCAGCTCGCCAGTATCAGCGTTCACCTTCACCACGTTTTCGTTCGACGACTTCCACGTCAGCTTACCGTCGTAGTCCTGCGAACGGCTTACTGTCGGAGCCTCGGGGGCAGGCTTGCCATACTCACCGCGAATGGCATCTGTCGTCGTCAGCTTAATCCATGCGGGGTGCTTCGTCCAGCTCGTCACGTTCAACGTCACGGGTAGGTTGTTGTCCTTCGAGTTCCCCTCTATCCATGGATAGGGCCACTTCGTATCGTACTCGTAGAAACAGTCGGAGCCCACGAGGTTGGGCGTATCAGGGCCGTTGTCGTAGAAAACGAAGTAGCGGATACCATCGACCGTCGTCTCACGCGGTGTCTGGCTCAGGCCTTTGGCGCGGAGGTTCAGCACGCGGCTCACATCGAAACGCTCGTGTACCAGCAGGCCTGTCTCTGTCGGAGATATCTTCACGGCCTGAACGGCGGGCGTTTGGTTGTTAACCTTGATGGGGGCCTGGGCATCATTGAGTCTGTCTTTTTCAAACACCACATTGCTCAGGTCGAGCCACATCAGCAGGTTGTCTGCGGCCTCGACTTCTTCGAGGGGGCTTTCGTCGATGATGAGCGTCCGCATGTAGTTGTTATTGGCGAAGATGCGCCAGAATTTATCGCACTTCTTGATGTGCAGTTCGGGGAGCTTGTTGTCCTGACAGTCGAGGAAGAGAAGTTCCGGGCAGTTCTCCACAGTGAGTTTGCGGATGTCGTTGTAACTGACGGTGGCCTCCATGAACGCAGGCAGGTCCTTGATGGTGACGGTCTCGATGTCAGTATACTGGATGCTGATGGACCAGAGTTCGTCACAGCCTGCGATGTTGAGCGAGTTCAGTTTGTAGATGTTTTCCGCGTCATTACCCTCGATGTAGATACGGTGCAGTTTCTTGAAGTTGCTCACATCGACATCCTTTATGGCGACGTCCTGCATGGACAGTTCGTCGAGGTTATCGCGGCAGGCGTTAAGGTTGACGGTGGTGAGTTTTGGGTTCCAATACATGTGGAGGTATGTTATACTGGCCGGAATCTGAACGGTGGTCAGACCGTACATATTGGAGATTAGGAGAGACCACAGATTGGTATTCTTGGTGAAGTCGAGCGAGGTGGTTTCGGGATAATCACTTATCTCGACTCTTTCCAGTTTGGAGAACTTGGTGAGGTCGAGATTCCTCATCGGATTGCCATCAGAGTTCAGGCCACTGATCAAGAGATCCGTGATGTGGTAGAAATACTCGATGCCCTTGAAGTTCGTTACGCCGTAGAGTACGGCATGTGTGCGTTCGGCGATTTCCTCGTCGCTGAGGGTGCCGTCATCGTCGGTGTCCCAATCGTTCTGCACTACCCAGAGAAAGTTCTCGTCGGGAAAGTTCGTACTGTTAATCGTCACGCTGGCTCGTGCGCCCGTCATTGTGAGGGCGAAGGCCATGATAGTAAGTAAAGTCTTTTTCATAAGTTGTTGCTTCTTTATTATTAATGTATAGCGCAAAGTTAAGCATTTTCTTTTGACAGCCCGCCACCCAAATGGGTGGAATTATAGCAAATGGCATATTTTTCCCCCCATTTGGGTGGCGATTGTGGAAAGAATTGTGTATCTTTGCAGTCACTATGACAATCAGAAGACTATTTATTGGAATATTGCTTGCAGCTGTCTGCCTGTCGGCGACGGCCTACGACGACCACCGTAACACCAAAGTAGACTCGTTGGAGGCTGCGCTGAAGAGTGCCAACCCGCCAAAGGGCGACGATCTGCTCAGAACCTACGAAAGACTGATGCGGGGTTGGTTGCCTTACGACACTCAGAAAGCCAGCGACTACGGTCATAAGGCATTGGCGCTGAGCTATGAACGCAATGGTCTGAACATACGACAAAACATACTGCGTTATTTTGCCCAGATACACTATGCCCACGAGGAGCACGACGAGGCCATACGCCTGTTCAAATGGGCACTGGCCGTCGTGGATACAATGGAACTGTCGGGACGTTATACGCAGAGGAACATCGACGATGCCCGCTCGTGTATCTATGGTGCTATCGGCAATGATTACAACATTCAGGACAAGCACCACTTGGCCATCCATTATTACCAGTTGGCGCTGCCCATTTTCGAGAAGTACAACTGGTTGGAGAGCCAGACCATCCTCTACCACAACATCGGAGAACTCTATTATCTGATGGGAAACTTCCAGGAAGCGGAACGCAACTATCAACTTTCCATTGACAAGGGAAAAGAGTCGAAAGACTCGCTGATGATAGCAATAGCCCAGAAAGGACTGCTCCGTCTCTATGTGTCACAGGATGATTATGAGAAAGCCCGCCATGCGGCAGAGCCTTGTTATGGCTACTATTATGCCCACCGCGAAGAAGAAGTGGACGACTACCCCGTGGTGCTGGCCTCAATGGTGCGCCTGAACCTGATGGAGGGACACAAGAATATCGCAGCGGCTAAGGTTTTCGCCAAGGAAGCACTCTCACTGGCTGACAGCCTGCGCTTTGAGGACAAGAGCGACGTCTATGCCGCAGCTTGTGAAGTGGCGGTGGCTGAACAGAAATGGCAGCAAGCACTCGACTACGGCCTGCGCACCATACGTCCGGACTCACTGGCAACAAGTGCGGACGCCAGTTGCTACCGTTTGTTGGCAGAAATCTATACGCAATTAGGACAGAAAGACAAAGCCCGCGAGTATCTCCAGAAAATGTACGACGTAATGACGCGCTATGCCACCGATCACTACCAGAGTGGATTGTCGCAGATGGAGGTGCTCTACGAAACGGAAAAGAAGGAGGCTCAGATAGCTGTTCTCGACCATGAACGCTCGCTATACCGCTGGCTGTTAGCAGCTGCCGCCATAGCTATCGTCGCATTGGTGGCGGGCGGTATACTGATGGTCATTGTCCAGCGTCGCAAAAAAGCCTTGCTGGCAGCTCGTGTGGCCTTAGAAGCAGAAACGAAAGAGCGCAGTATCCTTGCCCGCGACCTGCACGATGGACTGGGAGGTATGCTCTCGGTACTGCGACTGAAGATGGAGCAAGGCGAAGCAACGTTGCCGCTGCTCGACAATATCCACACCGAACTGCGACGTACGGCTCATCACCTGATGCCAGAGGAACTGCTGAAAAACGGCCTCGCCTCCGCCCTCCGCGATTTTGCCGTTTCTGTACCTGGTGCTCAGTTCCAGTCCGTAGGTGACATCCGGTTCCAAAAGGACGTCGAACTGGTGCTCTATCGTTGTGCCTACGAACTGGTAAACAACGCCCTAAAGCATGCCGAGGCTCAGCATATTACCATCCAGCTGATGCAACACGATAAGGAGGTGACGCTTACCGTCAGCGACGACGGCAAGGGAATGGCGGCAGGCTCTGAGGGCATGGGACTGCAAAACATCCGTGAGCGCATAGGACCCTACAAAGGACGAATGAATATTATATCGCCCAAAGAACAAGGAACAGAAATCAACGTAAGCATACCTCTATGAAACAATACCTCATCGACGTCTACATAGCCGACGACCACCAGATGGTCTGCGAAGGACTTTCGGAAATCATCAACCAGAGCGGCAAGGCACACGTCAGCCGAACTTTCAACACTCTCGAGGCCTGTCGTCAGACGCTGGCCGAACGGCGTCCAGACGTGTTGCTGATAGACCTCTCTATGCCCGACGGCGATGGTGTTGCCTTCTCTCAACAGGTAGTCAGAGACTATCCTGACGTGCGTATCGTCGCTGTCACCATCCACGACGAATACTCCGTCGTGCAGCGTATGATGGCGTGTGGAGCCCACGGCTATGTGCTCAAGAGTTCGTCGGCAGACGAACTGCTCGAAGCTATTGTCACCGTCTGGCAGAAACGACAGTATATATCGCCACTCGTCGAACGCATCCTCCAACAGGGGCGTGAAAGCAGCGTCATTCTTACCGCCGTCGAGCAAAACATCCTGCAACTGCTGTGCAACGGACTGACCAATCCCCAAATTGCCACACAGATGAACCTGAGTACCGAAACCGTTAACTGGTACCGTAAGCGCCTGCTCGCCAAATTTGGCGTCAAAAACACCGTAATGCTGGTCAAACATGCAATAGAAGAGCAACTGGTATAACGCCATGCATCCTTATATGTAATAAGGTGTAATGTCTCCGTATTGTCAACTATCATGGGGACTACTGATGAAGTGAACCCAGAAAGTTGGACACAACTGAAAGGTTCAAATGAAAAAGGAATTTAGTTTAGAAGAAAAGTTGTCCGCAATTGGGTTAGTATTCCAAGGCGAATCTGCCCGTTCCGTGTCTCGTAAACTCCATTTAGGCCATCATCTTCTATATGAGTGGATTGAGAGTTACAAACTCCTTGGTATTGAAGGTCTGAAATTAAAGCGTAAGAAGAAAAAGAGGCTTTCATATGAAGAAAAATGCAAAATAGTTTGTGAATATCAGGAAAGTGAATTAACTTTGTTCCATCTTTCAGCTAAATATCAATTGTCAAGCTCGATAATTGGCAATTGGGTTAAATTGGTTGAGCGAAATGGATTTGAAGCACTGGAATCTCGACGATCCAGGCATTTCCAAACTGGTGAGCATATGATTAAACGACTACCCAAAGAAGAGTACGAGAAGGAGAATGAGCGCCTTCGCAAGGAGAACTAACGCTAAAGGCTGGAGAATCTCCTGCAATAAAAAGTGAGAGCCTTAGTCGAGGAAAGAGAAGCTCGAAACAGAGCGATTGGGCATGGGCCATCGAAGAACTAAGGCGTAATGAGCATGCAGATTTAGCTGTCCTGCTGGAGCTCAAGAAGATGGCGCGTAGTACATTCTATTATCACCTCAAGCATCGCAAGAAGCAAGACAAGTACAAGGAAGTAAAAGATATGATATACATCATATTCCATAAGCATAAAGGACGTTACGGATACCGGCGTATAACGCTGGAACTCCGTAAAGATGGCAGTCTTATCAATCACAAGACAGTCAAGAAGCTTATGGACGAAATGGAACTGAAGAGCGAGGTGAGGAGGGTAAAATTTCACTCCTATAAAGGAGAAGTCGGCAAGACTGCTCCTAATATCATAGACAGGGATTTTACAGCTGAAAGACCTTATCAGAAGCTGGCAACAGACGTGACCCAGATGACGATAGGCGGACGCAAGATTTACCTATCACCTATACTTGACATGTGCGATGGTGAGATTCTTGCATATTCAATCACAGAGAAGCCAAACATGGAAATGGTACTCGGTATGCTCAACCAGATGTACAGGCGTATAAAGCTACCTGAGGGCGTCGTATTGCACTCTGACCAAGGATGGCACTACCAGCACGTAGCCTATCAGAATAGTCTAAAGAAACATGGCATTATCCAAAGCATGTCTCGCAAGGGAAATTGTCTGGATAACGCCATGATGGAGAATTTCTTTGGTCTCATGAAGTCAGAGCTGCTGTATTCTGGAAAGTACACATCAGCAGACACCTTCATCAAAGACCTGGTAGAATACATTGAATATTATAATAACGAGAGAATAAAA
>JAFSNG010000044.1 GCA_017447515.1 Prevotella sp.
AACTTCAGGTGCATAGCCGAATTGTCCACCTCGTCAATCTCGATAGGCACGATTTTCTCCAGCTGCTTCACTTTCTGCTGCACCTGCACAGCCTTCGTGGCCTGATAGCGGAAACGGTCGATGAACTGCTTCATGTCGGCTATCTCCTTCTGCTGGTTTTCGTAGGCTCTGAGCTGCTGTTCGCGACGTTCCTTGCGCAACACGACATACTCGTCGTACTTCACCTTGTAGTCGATAATTTGTCCGCACGATATCTCCAGTGTCCTGTTCGTCACATTATTAATAAATGCGCGGTCGTGACTCACCAGCACAACGGCATTGGCACTCGTGGCCAGAAACTGCTCCAACCACTGAATAGAATCAATGTCCAGATGGTTGGTGGGCTCGTCTAACAACAGCACATCGGGTTTGCGTAACAGGATTTTGGCCAGTTCTATACGCATTCGCCAACCGCCAGAGAACTCCGACGTGGGACGTTCGAAATCGCTACGTTCAAAGCCCAGACCCATCAGCGTGCGCTCAATCTCGGCTTCATAGCCGTCCGCACCCAGCATCTGGTAGCGGTCGTGCTCCGTCGTATATTTCTCTATCAGCGCCAGATAGCTCTCACTCTCGTAATCCGTGCGTTCAGCCAGTTGCTGGTTCATCCGCTCTATACGTTCGGCCATCTGCTGAATGTCGGCAAAGGCCTTCTGAGCTTCTTGTCGCACCGTCGTCGAGTCCTGCAGGTTCATCACCTGAGGCAGATAGCCGATGGTCGTATCGTTTGGCACGCTCACCACACCCGACGTGGGTGTCTGCTTGCCACAAAGTATCTTTAGCAGTGTCGATTTGCCCGCCCCGTTCTTACCCACAAGGGCAATACGATCGCGGTCGTTGACCACGAAACTGGCATTCGCGAACAACGGCTTCACACCAAACTCGACACGTAATCCTTCTACTGAAATCATTATTTTTTTTCCGTTTGAACTGCAAAGGTACGAATTTTTTTTGTACCTTTGCACAAAATTGGATAAAAACTATGCCAAACGACAAGATATTACGCATGGAGCAGCTCGTTCGCGAGCTAAACGAAGCATCCGACGCCTACTATAACGGACGCTCAGAGCAGATGACAGACTATGAGTGGGACCAGCGTTTCGACGAACTGAAAGCGCTGGAAAACGAGACTGGCACTACCCTGCCCGACTCGCCCACGCAGAAAGTTTCCGAGGATACCATTACGGGCCAGAAAGAGGAACATGAGTTTGCGGCCCTCTCGCTGGCAAAGACCAAACAGGTTGGCGACCTCATGAAATGGGCTGAGGAACGACCTATCTGGATATCGTGGAAACTGGATGGTCTGACGCTCGTCGTAACCTACGACAATGGCAAGTTGACAAAGGTCGTTACACGTGGCAACGGCCATATCGGCACAAATATCACTCATCTTGCTCGTTCTATCAACGGCATTCCTCAGACTATTGGTTATCAAGGACATACCGTCATTCGTGGCGAGGCAGTCATCAGCTACGACGACTTCGAACGCTTCCTCATGGAGAGTGGCGAGGACTATGCCAATCCGCGTAACCTCGCCTCTGGTTCGCTGACGCTGAAAGACCCAGACGAGGTGCGCCAGCGTCACATCCAGTGGATACCATTTACATTGGTATATACCGACCAGCCGCTGACATCATGGGGCGCACGTATGGACTGGCTCGACGCCCAGGGTTTTACCACCGTCGAACGCGAACTGGTCGATACACCGTCCACTTCCACAGTGGAAGCGAGTTTGGCTCGCTTCACCCAAAAAGTCACCTCCCGCCAGAATCCCTTCCCCGTTGATGGCCTCGTGGTGTGCTACGACGACACCGACTACGCCCAGACGGGTTCCGTCACGGGTCATCACGCCACCCGAGCAGGATTGGCTTTCAAGTGGCAGGACGAGTCGGCTGACACTATATTAAAAGAGGTGGAATGGTCGTGTGCGGCATCCACCATCTCGCCTGTGGCTATTTTCCAACCCGTCGAACTCGAGGGTACTACCGTCAAGCGAGCCTCGCTGTGCAACATTAGCGAGTGCGAACGTCTAGGCGTCGGTGGTCCTGGCACCCAGCTCAGCGTCATCAAGGCCAACAAAATCATCCCCAAGGTCATCAAGGTTACCCAAAGCATCGGCACGTTCAGCGTACCGAACGAATGCCCCGTCTGCCACGCGTCCACGCAGATTGTCGTCAGCGAGGCCAGTGGCACCAAGACGCTCCATTGTACCAATCCGGACTGTGCCGCCAAGCAACTCAGAAAACTGGCACGTTTCGTGTCGAAAGAAGGTATGAACATCGACGGCATTTCCGAACAGACGCTCTCGAAGTTCATCAACCTCGGATGGATTGCCGAATATGCCGATATCTACGAATTGCGCAGCCATATTCTCGAACTCTCGCGTATGGACGGCTTTGGCGAGAAGTCGGCCTCCAACATCATGCGCAGTATCGACAAGAGCCGTGAGGTCGAGGCCCACCGACTGCTCTACGCACTCAACATCCCGCTTTGCGGCCTCGATGTCTGCAAGCGCCTGCTCTCAGCCTATCCCCTCAACGAGCTCGTCAATGAAGCCATCAAACAGGGCGACGACCTCTTCGCCACTCAGGCCGAACCTCAGGATGTCTTCGCCCATATCGACGGCATCGGTCCTGAGAAGTCTGCCCAGTTCGTCCTATGGTTCCGCAACGAACGCAACCTTGCCCGCTACCGTCGCCTGCTCACGAAGCTCACCGTCACCACTCCAGACGTGTCAGCGTCGGGCGACAAGTGCCAAGGCCTTACCTTCGTTATCACTGGAGACGTCCACCACTACAAGAATCGCAACGAGCTCAAGGCCTATATCGAGTCGCAGGGCGGCAAGGTAGCCTCAGCTGTCAGCGGTTCTACGTCCTACCTTATTAATAATGATGTCACCTCTACGTCTGGTAAGAACAAGAAGGCCCAGCAACTGGGTATTCCCATCATCTCCGAAGACGATTTCATTGCACAATATGCCACTGTTCCGACGACCGAGTAAGCTCTCTGACATGCGTGCCATAGCACGTCCCTGGCTCATCCGCAAGGGTTACGACGGTATGACCTTCTTTGGTCGTATCATCACCCACAGCAAAGAAGAGGCAGCACGCATCAATGCATCCCACAAGTCAAAGAGCACCGTCAGCAGCACCATCAAGAATCATGAGATGATTCACCTCTATCAGGCACGCTCCACCCACGATTCCTGGCTCTGCTTCTACATCCTCTACGGCTGGTACTGGCTCCTTGCATGTCGCTATTGGCGTCGTTTGAAAAATGCAGGCTATCGCCTCAACCCCTTCGAACTGGAGGCCTACACCCACATGCACGACCTCCACTACCTCGACAACAAAAAAAACGGCACCAACGAGTGGCGCCGCTATGCTAAAATGTCTCTACAAGAACGTCTTCAGCGTTATTTAGCGCGGTAACGCTCAGACTGAGAACGGATGAGTTCAACATCGTCGAAATAGTTGATCTGCATGGCCTGACGAACTTCGCTCATAGTTTGAGCGGCAGTCTCGCGAGCTTTCTCAGTACCCTTGCGCAGGATGTTGTAGATTTCGGGGATATCCTGTTCGAACTCGTGACGACGCTGACGAATGGGGTCAAGCATCTGGTTGAGAATCTGATTAAGGAACTTCTTGCATTTCATATCTCCCAAACCGCCACGACGGTAATGGTCCTTCAGCTCGTCGAGGTTCTGATATTCAGGCCAGAAATTGGCAAAATCCTCCGGTTTAGAGAAGGCGTCGAGATAGGTGAACACCGCGTTGCCCTCAACGTGACCAGGGTCGTTAAGGTTGATGTGCTCTGGGTCGGTATACATTGAGCGTACCTTCTGCCAGACGGTGTCCGCATCGTCAGAGAGATAGATACAGTTGCCCAGTGACTTCGACATTTTCTCCTTGCCGTCGGTTCCTGGCAAACGACGGGCTGTAGCATTCTCAGGCAACATGATATTAGGTTCGACGAGTACCTCGCCATAGACCTGATTGAAGCGTCGCACCAGTTCACGCGTTACTTCAAGCATGGGTTCCTGGTCCTCGCCAACGGGAACGGTAGTAGACTTGAACAGCGTGATATCTGCAGCCTGTGAAACAGGATAGCAGAAAAAACCCAGAGGAACGCTTTCGCCCTCGAAGCCACGCATCTTAATCTCCGTCTTCACCGTCGGATTTCGCTGTACACGACTGACGCTGACAAGGTTCATCAGATAGGTGGTGAGTTCAGCAAGCTCAGTAATCTGACTCTGGATGAACAATATGCACTTCTCAGGATCAAGACCTGCCGAGAGGTAGTCGAGAGCCACCTCGATAATATTCTGACGAATCTTCTCTGGATTATCAGCATTATCAGTAAGTGCCTGAACATCAGCCATAAACACAAACATCTTCTCATAGTCGCCAACTTCCTGAAGCTCTACACGACGGCGCAGCGAACCAACATAATGTCCAAGGTGAAGTTTACCTGTAGGACGGTCGCCTGTAAGTATAATTTTTCCCATATTTTCTTAGCTTTTTTCCAATTTGGCTGCAAAGGTAGTGTAAATCGAGCGAAAAACCAAATAAATCTCTCCTTTTTTACTCCGAACCGATGTATAGAAGCACCAAACCAAGGAATACCAGCGCCAAGTCGAGAGCCTTCGCCTTGAGATTCTTCTCATGGAAGAATACCGCACCGAAGAGGAAACTGACCAACACACTGCCACGACGAATCATAGAAACAATACTAATCATGGCATCGGGTTCCGACAAGGAATAGAAATACATGAAATCGGCCGTAGAGAGGAAGATGCTGACACCGATGATAGCCCACTCCCATCGGAAGGGAGTTGTCTCGTGGTGCTTAGGCCACCATAATACCAGCAACATGGTCAACATGATGAAACACTGGTAGATGTTGTACCACGACTGCACCATCATGCGATCAAGCCCAATACCGCCCTCGCTGACAGGAGCCATGAGGTATTTGTCGTAGAGTCCGCTAACGGCACCGAGCACTGCGGCACCGATAATCATCCATATCCAATGGTCGTGACGGAAATCGATACCCTCCTTCTTACCACTGCGCCTGAGTAGGATATAGGAGACAATAGTCAGCAACACACCCGCCCATTGCCACGCGTTGAGCCGTTCACCAAACACCAACAAAGCACCCACAAGCACCATAACGGGTCGAGTGGCATTGATAGGTCCGACAATGGTCAGCGGCAGGTGTTTCATGCCGAAATAGCCCAACAACCAACTAGAAAGAACGATGAACGCCTTGAGAAGTATGAATTTGTGCATACCCCAACCGCCAGAGGTCACATGGACCATCGTGCCGTCGAGCGTGTCAGTAGTGGCACTGAGCACAATAAATGGCAGGAAGATGAGCGACGAGAAAAGCGTATTGAGAAATAAAATCGGCAGCACGGCATTGTCGCGCAGCGCTTTCTTCTTCAGCGAGTCATAGCAGCCTAAAAGCGCTGCTGACATAAAAGCGAGTATTAACCACATAATCAATAACTTACATCTTCAAGAAACAACGCTTTTGCAGGCATGGATTCGCCTGCCTGAGTACGTTGTTTTCCCTCTATTACCTGACGGAAATCGTCGAGCGTCATACGTCCACGTCCAACCTCGACGAGGGTTCCCACGACGGCACGCACCATGTTACGCAGAAAGCGGTTGGCAGTAATCTCGAAATACCACGTGGTAGGCGATGTCTGGTGCCACTGGGCATGAGTCACGTGACAAAGCGTTGTCTTCACATCGCTACCCGCCTTGCAGAAGGCTCCAAAATCGTCATACTCCATCAGGATGCGCCCGGCTTCGTTCATCAGCGCATAGTCAAGCTGATAGTGAAGTTCAAGAGAATAAGTACAAAGGAACGGATCTTTGCGAGTGTGGACGTAATAACGGTAGGTACGCGAGACTGCCGAAAAACGGGCGTGAAGGTCGGCGGCAACTGGTTCAACACAATAAACAGCAATATCGTGATGAAGCAGGCCATTTAATTTCTTGGCCAACGTTAAAGGATCGAACACCTGTTCGGTATCAAAATGAGCCGCCATGCAACGAGCGTGGACGCCCGTGTCTGTACGACCTGCACCAGTGATGCTGACTTCCTCGCGCAAGAGCAACGACAGACAGCGCTGTAATTCGCTCTGCACCGTGATGCCATTGGGCTGAATCTGCCAGCCGTGATACTGCGTTCCGTCGTAGCCAAACCAGATAAAGTACCTCATAACAGTCCGCGAAGGTACGAAAATTTTTCGGAAACGAAAAGAAAATTTAAAGAAAAACCAGTTTTCCTTTGGTATTTTGCTCACTTTTTCGTACCTTTGCCCCAATTATGTACCTAATAAATAGGTACTAACACTAAAACTTTGAAAGAATATGTTCGATAAAAACACCTATATCCGTCGTAGAGCGGAACTGAAAAAACTGGTTGGCGAGGGCATCATCGTCATGTTTGGCAACAACGAGGTACCGTATAATTATCCCGCCAATGCGTATGCTCCCATGCGTCAGGACTCCTCATTTCTTTATTATTTCGGTCAACACCGAGACGGACTGGTAGGCGTTATCGACATTGACAACGACGAAGAATGGCTCTTGGGCGACGACATCGATATTGAGGACATCGTATGGATGGGGTTCGTTCCCTCGGTAGCCGACCTGGCTGCTGAGGTGGGTGTCACAAAGACCGCCCCCATGTCCGCCCTCAGTTCAGTATGTCGTTGTGACACAGCGACACACACAACGGTTCATTTCCTGCCACCCTACCGTCACGACACGAAGATACAAATCATGGACCTGCTGGGCATACACCCCTCGAAGCAGAAGGATGCTGCCTCGCTGAAACTCATTCAGGCGGTGGTGAAGCAGCGATCGACGAAGGAACAGCAAGAAATAGACGCTATAGACCGTGCTTGCGACATCGGTTACGTGATGCACACGACGGCACAACTGCTCATCAAGCCCGGCGTGACGGAACGTTTCATCGGTGGTCAGGTGAACGGCATTGCCCGCAGTCTGGCACAAGGCACAGGTTTCGCTACCATATTTTCGCAACACGGGGAAATCATGCACGGCAATCCCTCGGCAGCCAAGCTCGAGGCAGGACGCCTGGCACTATGTGACGCTGGTTGCGAATTGGACGACTACTGTTCTGATCACACGCGTACAATGCCTGTCACGGGTAAGTTCGACCAGCGACAGTTGGAAATATACAGCATCGTCGAGGCCTGTCACGACTATGTATTGGACGTGGCCAAGCCTGGCGTGAAATATATGGACGTACATTTTGCTGTCTGCCGTATGATGACGGAACGGCTGAAGGAACTCGGACTCATGCGAGGCGATACGGACGAAGCCGTTCGCGCTGGAGCTCATGCCATGTTCCTGCCTCACGGATTAGGACACATGATGGGTATGGACGTGCACGATATGGAAAGTCTCGGACAAATCTACGTCGGCTTTGACGACGAAACACGTCCGAATCTGGAGCAGTTCGGTACCAACTGTCTGCGCATGGGACGCCGACTGGAAGAAGGCTTTGTCGTCACTGACGAGCCGGGCATCTACTTCATTCCCCAGCTCATCGACGAGTGGCGTGCCAACGGACACTGCAAAGAATTCCTGAACTTCGACAAACTCGAGACCTACAAGGACTTCGGAGGCATCCGCATTGAGGATGACGTGCTGATAACGAAGGACGGCTGCCGTTTCCTCGGCCAGAAGCGCATCCCGTATCATCCACAAGAGTTGGAGGCGTTCATGGAGAATCGCATTTGACGACCAAAAGAAGAAAACAATTAAAAAACAATAATAACAAAAAAAAGAGACAAGTAATGAGAAAAGTAATGACTTTGGCACTGCTGGCGCTATTTGCCCTCGGTGCACAGGCAGAGGAAAAGAAAGACTCTGTCAACAAAAACAAACCCGTGTTTACGGTCGTCAAGGAGAACCCCATCA
>JAFSNG010000045.1 GCA_017447515.1 Prevotella sp.
CGAAGACAGCGTCACACCATTCCTGGGCTATGACGACAAGTGGGTCATCCTGTTGGCGCTGACCTCGAATAAGGGCTCACACGACTTCCAGTTGACGGAGGATGCACAGGGCGAACGCCTTTTTGAGAAAGTGCTGAAGAAAAGTCAGGAATGGGGCAACGAGGATAACATGATGTATGTCGTCGGAGCCACGCAGGGAAAGATGTTCGAGGACATCCGCAAGGTAGCCCCCAAACACTTCCTACTGGTTCCTGGTGTTGGTGCACAAGGTGGAAGTCTCGAGGAGGTATGTAAATACGGCATGATTCCTGGCGAGATCGGGCTATTAGTGAATTCCTCGCGTGGAATTATCTATGCTTCTCAGAATGAGGACTTTGCCGAGGTAGCAGGACAGAAAGCAAAGGAGTTGCAAGAGCAAATGGCGAAAATAATTTGTAATTCGTAGTATTTTTATTAGGTTCTTTGCTCACTTATTCGTACCTTTTCGCTTCGCGAGAAGGCACTCTCGCTCGAAAATGAAAATAAATTCGAATTTATTTTGCATTTTGCTCGCTTATTTGTACCTTTGCACTCAAAATAGAATTCTATATATAGAAACATGATACTTGATAAGATTGACCAACTTCTGAAAGAAGTACAAACACTGAGTGCGCAGAATGCTGAGGAAGTAGAACAGCTGCGCTTGAAATACCTGAGTAAGAAAGGCGAGATCACAGCCTTGATGAACGACTTCCGCGAGGTCGCTGCCGACCAAAAGAAGACAGTCGGCATGAAGATTAACGAGCTGAAGACGCTGGCCACAGAGCGCATCAACCAGTTGCGTGAGGAATGTGCCACACAGGAAGGCGACAGCGAAGGCATCGACCTGACACGTACGCCCTACCCCATTCAACTGGGAACGCGCCATCCGCTGACCATTGTCACCAACGAGATTATCGACATTTTCTCGCGCATGGGCTTTGTCTTGGCTGATGGTCCCGAGGTGGAAGACGACCTGCATGTGTTCACCAAGATGAACTTTGCCGCCGATCACCCCGCTCGCGATATGCAGGACACGTTCTTTGTCAGCCAGCATCCCAACGATGTCACCAAGAACATCCTGTTGCGTTCGCACACGTCGAGCGTACAAGCCCGCGTGATGGAAAATATGCACACAGAGGACGGTAAGTTGATGGCTCCTATCCGTGTCATCTGCCCAGGACGCGTATATCGTAACGAGGCTATCACGGCTCGTGCACACTGTTTCTTCCATCAGGTGGAGGGACTGTATATCGACAAAAACGTATCGTTCACCGACTTGAAGCAGGTGCTATTGTCCTTCGCTCGCGAGATGTTCGGACCGGACACTCAGATTCGCCTGCGTCCTTCGTATTTCCCATTCACAGAGCCCAGCGCCGAGATGGACATCTCGTGCTTCATCTGCGGTGGCGAAGGCTGCGGTTTCTGCAAGCATACTGGTTGGGTGGAGATTCTCGGTTGCGGTATGGTCGACCCCAACGTACTTGAGCAGTGCGGTATCGACTCCAAGGAATACAGCGGCTATGCATTCGGCATGGGTGTCGAGCGTATTACCAACCTGAAATACCGCGTGTCAGACCTCCGCATGTTCTCTGAAAACGACGTACGATTCCTGAAAGAATTTGAATCAGCTAACTAAGAGGCATGAAACTCGTTCTCATGACACAACCCACGTTCTTCGTGGAGGAAGATAAAATCCTGACGTCACTCTTCGAGGAGGGACTCGACGACCTGCATCTCTACAAGCCCGGTTCCGAGCCCATCTATTCTGAACGGCTGCTGACACTGCTGCCAGACGATTATTACAAGAAGATTACCGTCCATGATAATTTCTACCTCAAGGAAGAATACAAGTTGCGTGGCATCCATATTGACGACGAGACGACTCCTGCGCCCAAAGGCTATCGAGGAAAAATCAGCCGTACATGTACCCATTTGGACCAGTTGAAAGCTGCGAAAAAGAATGCTGACTATGTATTGCTGAAATACATCTTCGACAGTCAGACGGAACCAGACCAGAAGGCATCATTCACAACGGAGGAGCTGAAAGAGGCTTCGCGTCGAGGGCTCATCGACCGTCACGTCTATGCGCTGGGAGGCATGAATCTCGACACTGTCAAGACGGCCAAGGACTTAGGTTTCGGAGGTATCGTCATCAGTGGAGACCTCTGGAATCGTTTCAACATCCATCAGGAACTGGACTATCAGGCACTGATTGACCATTTTGCAAAACTACGTAAAGCTATAGGATAAGCTATGAACAATAAAAACTACATGGTGTTTTCTGGTACAGCCACGAAGTACCTCGCAGAGAAAATCTGCCAAAGCCTTGGTTGTCCGTTAGGCGAGCTTCTTATCACTAAGTTCTCCGACGGCGAGTTTGCTGTTTCGTATGAGGAAAGCATCCGCGGACGCGACATCTTCCTCGTACAGAGCACATTCCCAAACTCTGACAATCTGATGGAACTGCTGTTGATGATTGACGCTGCCAAGCGTGCCTCTGCCAGCACCATCAACGCCGTCATCCCCTATTTCGGATGGGCACGTCAGGATCGTAAGGACAAACCACGTGTCAGCATTGGTGCCAAACTGGTGGCCGACCTGCTGAGTGCTGCTGGTGTGAATCGTGTCATCACGATGGACCTCCACGCAGACCAGATTCAGGGTTTCTTCAATGTACCCGTTGACCATCTTTATGCGTCGAACGTCATTCTGCCCTACCTCCAGAGCCTGCATCTCGAGGATATGGTGATTGCCTCGCCAGACGTAGGTGGTTCGAAACGTGCCAACACCTATGCCAAATTCCTAGGTTGTCCGCTGGTGCTGTGCAACAAGACCCGTGCTCGTGCCAATGTTGTAGCCACGATGCAGATTATTGGAGAAGTTGAAGGTAAGAATGTTGTGATTATCGATGATATGGTCGATACTGCAGGTACCATTACGAAAGCTGCTGACATCATGAAGGCAGCTGGTGCCAAGACTGTTCGCGCCTGTGCCTCACACTGCGTCATGAGTGGTCCTGCCAGCGAAAGAGTTCAGAATTCAGCCCTCGAGGAGATTGTCTTCACCGACTCCATCCCCTACTCTCAGCGCTGTGCCAAGGTAAAGCAGCTCAGCGTAGCCGATCTTTTTGCAGAAACAATCCGTAGAGTCATCAACAATGAAAGCATCTCTAGTCAGTATATTATTTAGTGTTGCACTGCTGACCTCCTGTCAGTCAAACAGTTACAAGATTAGCGGCACTGTCAGTTCTGCAGAAGGACTGGCTGATGGTGACACGCTATTTGTTACCCAAGACCTGCAGACTGGAATCCCCAGTGATACACTTATCATCAAGGACGGTAAGTTTGAGATGAGTGGTGAGACGGACTCAACAACATTGTGCATGATCTATAGTGCCATTCGCAATGAAATCAATTCTGCATTCTTCTTGGAGTCTGGTAGCATCAACATCGAACTGACCGAGCAGCCTGGCGGTTCACGCGTGAGCGGAACCATATGTAACAACCAGTGGCAGACACTCAACGACAGCGTCATGTCTATCGGTAAGGAAATCAATCGCATTGCTGAACACATCTATGGAAACAACCTGTCGCAGGAAGAACAGCAGAAAGGCATGGAACAGATTGAACGTCTGAACAAACGCTTTGCTGATTTAGTTGTCAAGACGGCAGAAAAGAATATCGATAATGAGTTCGGGTATTTCCTGCTGACTTACTATCCCGAAGAGCTTATTAACAATGAACAGCGTGCACGTCTCATCAAGGAATTGCCCGCCGAAATGCGCCAGCGTCCAGCTATCAAGGTGTTGGAACAGACCATTGATGAAGCCGCAAAGACTGCTGAAGGAGCTACCATTCAGGATTTTACCCAAAAGGCTCCGGACGGAACGGAAATCAGTCTGATGGATGAGGTAAAGAAGCACAAGATAACAGTCATCGACTTCTGGGCTTCATGGTGCGGACCATGTCGTCAGGAGATGCCATTCATGATGCAGATGTACGATAAGCATCAGGCGAAAGGACTCGGTATCATCGGCATTTCACTTGATAACGATGTAGATGCATGGGTAAAGGGCACTGAGGCTTTGGGATTCACCTGGCCACAGATGAGCGACCTGAAGGGTTGGGAGAACAAGATTGCCCAACATTTCCAGGTAACCAGCATCCCTCACACCATCGTCGTTGACCAGAAAGGAACGATTCTGCGTCGTGGGCTTCGCGGTGAAGAACTGGAAGCTTTCGTCGTTGAACAACTGAAATAGTCAATATCGTCAGTTCGTTTTACAAAACGATACGCCAAAAAGTAAACCCAAGACTTGAGCATCAACTCTGGTCTTGGGCTTATTCTTTTCGTAACCTATTTCCTTAGAAGGGAAGGTCGTCCGTAGAACCTTCACCTGCCGGTTCCTGTGCAGGGGGGAATGGTGAAGTACTGTCGTTAGGAGCAGCAGCCTGCTGAGGAGGGAACGGAGTGCCACCTGCAGGAGCGTCAGCCATAGGACCACCTGGTACGGGAGCAACGCCACGAGTCACGTTGTAAGCACGGATCTCGTTAAACCAACGTCCCTGATACTCATGGGCATCAATATCGAACGACACCGTAATGTCCTCGCCCATCTGAATATTAAACTGTTTGATCCGATCTTCTCCAAAGATACGGAACAAACATTTGCGAGGATACTGACCTGGTACCTCAATCACATACTCTTGCGACATCCAAGGGTTACCTGTACGTGCAGAGACTCCACTGTTAGCCGGCAAAACAGCTATAACTCTTCCTGTTAAATCCATAATAAATATTACTTTTTTCTTGTTATTACGTGTTTCAGATTGCGAAATTACATAAAATAATTCGAATTTGTGCATTTTTTACTAAATATTTTTGCTATTGAGCCAGACTTTTTGTATTTTTGTACTCAATTTGAATAGAAAAGAAACTAAAAACAGAAATATTTATGAGATTTACAGTATCAAGTACTGCACTAAGCAGCAAGCTAAACGCTCTTTCGAGAGTTATCAACAGTAAGAATTCTCTGCCCATTTTGGCAGACTTCGTTTTTGACATTCAGGACAATGTGCTCCGTCTGACAGCCTCGGATAGCGAGAATGTCATGAAGACTCAGATTGAACTGACTGAAAGCGACGGCAACGGACGTTTTGCAGTAGGCAACCACGATCTGCTGGAGGCTGTGAAGGGTTTCTCCGAGCAACCCATCACATTCGACGTTGACCAGCAAGCCAACATCGCCAAAATCAGTTATCAGAATGGTATGTTCTCACTGCCCGTCGAGAGTGCCGACGAGTACCCTGTCACTCAAACCATCAGCGACAGCGCCATAGAGATTGTCATTGAAAGTGCCGTGCTGGCCGAGAACATCAATCGTTCGCTCTTCGCCACAGCTCAGGACGAGTTGCGTCCCGTCATGAACGGCATCTATTTTGACCTCACCCCAGAGTGCCTGGCTATCGTTGCTTCCGATGGTCACAAGCTGGTGCGCAACAAGATTCTGAACATCCACAGCGAGCAGCCCGCATCGTTCATCTTGCCCAAAAAGCCCGCATCACTGTTGAAGACCCTCCTGAGCAAGGACGGTGAGGATGTCATCATCCGTTTCGACGAGCGTAACGCACTCATCGACTATACAGACGGTGAGATTACCTGCCGACTCATCGAGGGACGTTATCCTAACTACAACTCCGTCATTCCGCAGAGCAACCCCAACCAGCTTACCGTAGACCGTCAGGGACTGCTGGCAGCCTTGCGTCGTGTACAGCCCTTCGCCAGCGATTCAAGCAACCTCATTCGTTTCCACGTCGAAGGCGGTACGCTGCAACTCGATGCTGAGGACTACGACTTCTCGAAGACCGCTACAGAGCGCATGTCTTGCCAGTACGACGGACAGCCTATGAGCATCGGTTTCAAGGGTTCTTCATTCATTGAGATTCTGGGCAACTTCGACTGCTCTGAGGTACTCATCCAGTTGGCAGATCCCAGCCGTGCAGGTTTGGTGCTGCCAGTAGAACAACCAGAGAATCAGGATGTTCTGATGTTGATGATGCCCATGTTAATTAATGACTAATATGAAACTGAACTTAACAAAACCACTGGTTATATTCGACTTGGAGACTACGGGACTTGACATGGTCAAGGACCGCGTCATCCAGTTGTCATATATTAAGGTGTATCCCGATGGACGCGAAGAAAGAGGTAACGAACTGATTAACCCCGAGAAGCATATCGATGATATCATCACTCAGTTGACTGGTATCACCAACGAGGATGTAAAGGACAAGCCCACCTTCAAACAGATTGCAAAGAAGATGGAGGAAGTATTCTCGGGTTCCGATATTGCAGGTTTTAACTCTAATTTCTTCGATGTACCCCTGCTTGCTGAGGAATTCCTGCGCGCAGGTATCGACTTCGATTTCTCCAAGTGTCGCCTCATCGATGCTTGCACCATCTTCAAAAAGATGGAACGCCGCAATCTGGCTTCAGCCTACAAGTTCTACTGTGGTCGCAAGATGGAGGAAGACTTCGAGGCTCACCGTGCCGATCAGGATACGGAGGCTACCTACCGCGTGCTGATGGGCGAACTGGACAAGTATGCCCCTGGTGCCAACGAAGATCCTGAAAAGGTACTGGAAAACGATATGCAAGCCCTGGCCGATTTCTCCAAGCAAAACGATAACGTCGACTTTGCAGGCCGCATTGTATGGGCTGAGGTCAACGGCAAGCGCACCGAGGTATTCAACTTTGGTAAGCATAAAGGTCTTCCCGTTGCCGATGTATTGCGCATGGACCCTGGCTACTATAGCTGGATATTGGCTGGCGACTTCACGTATAACACGAAGCAGGTGCTCACTCGCATCCGCCTTCGCGAAGCCACGAAATAAGCATCAATAGTTCATGTTGAAAGGTAAGAAGATTGTATTAGGAATAACGGGTTCCATAGCAGCCTATAAGGCATGTCTGATTATCCGCGGACTCATCAAGGCAGGTGCTGAGGTGCAGGTCGTCATCACACCAGCTGGCAAGGAGTTCATTACTCCCATCACGCTTTCGGCACTGACACAGAAGCCCGTCATCAGCGATTTCTTCTCGCAGCGTGACGGAACGTGGCACTCCCATGTGGCATTGGGTCTTTGGGCCGATGCCATGCTCGTGGCTCCCTGCACGGCATCCACACTGGGCAAGATGGCTAACGGCATCGCAGACAACATGCTGATAACCACCTACTTGTCTATGAAGGCTCCAGTGTTCATTGCACCAGCTATGGATCTTGATATGTACCAACATCCTACCACGCAACAGAATATGGAACGGTTGCGCTCGTTCGGCAATCATATCATCGAACCCCAAAGCGGTTTTCTGGCTTCTGGCTTGGAAGGCAAGGGACGCATGGAAGAACCGGAACGCATCGTTGAAGCACTAGACTATTTCTTCGAAACGAAAGATCTGAGTGGTAAGCATATTATGATTACCGCTGGGCCGACCCACGAAAAGATTGACCCTGTCCGTTTCATTGGAAACTATTCCAGCGGAAAAATGGGCTTCGCCCTGGCTGAGGAGTGCGTACGCCGTGGTGCTGAAGTGACGTTGGTGGCTGGTCCTGTTTCGGCACAACTGTCACCGATGGCGGCACAAAAGGTGAAGCGCATCGACGTGGAGAGTTGCCAGGAGATGTTTGACGCAGCTACCACCGTATTTCCCAATTGCAATGCTGCCATTCTATGCGCCGCTGTGGCCGATTTCCGTCCAGACCACCAGGCCGACCAGAAGATTAAGCGCGAAGGCGATGACCTGCAGCTTCGACTGCTACCCAATCCCGATATCGCTGCAGAGCTTGGGCGCATGAAACAACCTGGACAGCGACTCGTCGGTTTTGCCCTTGAGACGAATGACGAACAAGCTAACGCCCAGAAGAAGCTACAGAAGAAGAACCTCGATTTCATCGTGCTGAACTCGCTCCGCAACGAGGGCACTTGTTTTCAGTCGGACGAGAACCAAATCAGCATCATCAACGCTAACGGACAACTCGACTACGACCGCAAGTCCAAGAATGCCGTTGCCCACGACATTATCGACCAACTGGCAACATTGCTTTAGGTTGCCAATTCCCTTCTTATGATAGAAATCACTACGCTCGACGACCCTCGTGTAAGCCCATACAGCAGGCTTACAGAGAGTCAGTTGCGTATGGTACTGGAACCGGAGAAAGGACTATTTATCTGCGAGAGTCCGAAGGTCATCCGCGTGGCATTAGATGCAGGCTGGGAACCCGTTTCACTGCTTTGCGAACGAAAACATATCGAAGGCGACGCTAAGGACATCGTAGACCGTTTGGCCTCGCGCGTACCTATTTATACTGGTAGTCGTGAACTGCTTGCACAGCTCACAGGTTACACTCTCACCCGCGGTGTCTTGTGTGCCATGCGACGCAGGAAATTTCCTACGCTGGATGAATTGCTGCACGATGCACGACGCGTGGTCATCATCGATGCCGTGACTGACACCACCAATATTGGAGCCATCTTCCGTTCGGCAGCAGCACTTGGCATTGATGCAGTCTTGCTGACTCGCGACACGTGCGACCCACTGAATCGCCGTGCCGTTCGTGTATCCATGGGCAGCGTGTTCCTCGTGCCTTGGACTTGGCTCGACGTCCCTATACAAAAACTCCACGACTACGGTTTCCGCACAGCAGCTATGGCATTGACGGATAAGAGTATCGCCCTTGACGACCCACAACTGAAGGCTGAACCCAAGTTGGCGATTATTATGGGAACCGAGGGGGACGGACTGCCGCAGCAAGTCATCAGCGAGGCAGACTATACGGTGCGCATCCCCATGGCACATGGAGTAGACTCGCTGAACGTTGCCGCCGCAGCAGCTGTAGCGTTTTGGGAGTTGAGGTATGTTGCTATGGCATAGTAACATACACAACAAACACAACAAACACGACGATTAATCCATCCGGTCTCGGTAGTCCTCGTAGGTAAAACGGCGCAACAGTTCCAAAGCGCCGTCCTCATGCAGCATACAAATGGATGGATGGGTAATGCCGTTAAACGTATTGGTCTTCACAGTGGTATAGTGAATCATGTCTTCAAATATAACCTGTTCGCCAACTTGAAGTTCATGGTCGAATTGCCATAGTCCCATGAAGTCTCCTGCCAGGCAGCTGTTGCCGCCAAGGCGATAAACGAAAGCTGAGGACTGAAGGTTTGCTGGCAGACCACCCGTTTCCGAAGGTTCAATATGCTCAGCGCCACGGACGTCCGGATAGTAGGGCATCTCCAGGCAGTCTGGCATATGACACGTAAAACTGACGTCAAGGATAGCTGTGCGTATACCTTTGTCTTCAACTACGTCAACAACGGAGGAAACCAACGGCCCTGTCTGCCAGGCAAATGCACTACCAGGCTCGAAGATGACTTTTAGATGCGGCCAGCGTTCATGGAACTTCTGCATCGTGCTGACCAACAACTCAATGTCGTAGTCGCGCCGCGTAACCAGATGACCGCCACCAAAGTTAATCCACTCCAATTGAGGAAACCACCGCGAAAACTTCTCCTCAATATGCTGCAACGTACGTTGGAAAACATCTGCCCCACTCTCGCAGTGGCAATGACAATGGAAGCCTCGGATGTCGCTGGGTAACGTGTCGGGCAGCTTATCCGATGTGACACCAAAACGCGTGCCCGGTGCACAAGGATTATACAACAGCGTGCCAACCTCCGAGTATTCCGGATTAACGCGGATGCCTAAAGAACAAGCCGCGGCACGCTCGTGAAACCGTTCGTACTGACTGAGCGAATTAAACGTCAAGTGACTCGAGCAACGTACTATTTCATCTATTTCATCCTCCTTGTAGGCAGGCGAAAAGGTGTGTGCTTTCGCACCAAACTCCTCCAAGGCCAAACGAGCTTCGGACAACGAACTGGCCGTCGTAGCACTAATATATTCCCGGAAGATGGGGAACGTCTTCCACAATGCGAAAGCCTTGAAAGCCAATATCCACTCCGATTCTGTGCGACGGGCAACATCACGAATAAGCTCCAAGTTCCTGCGAAGCCGTGATTCCTCTATCATGTAGTATGGTGTCTGCATATCAAATGGTATTAAACGTTTTAAGTGCTTCATAAATGCGTTGCACAGGCAGTCCCATGACATTGAAATAGCTGCCGTTGAGCGCTGTGACACCTATATGACCAATCCATTCCTGAATGCCGTAGGCACCAGCTTTGTCGAAGGGGCGATAGTTGCTGACATAGTAATTTATTTCGTCGTCTGTGAACGCCTTAAATGTCACGTCGGTGATTACCGAGAAACTCGTCTGGCGATCTGTCGTGGTCAGCGTGACACCGGTGATTACCTGATGCGTCCTTCCGCTTAACTCGCGGAGCATGGCCTGCGCCTCGGCAGCGTCGTGAGGCTTGCCCATGACGTGAGTTCCCAACACAACGATGGTGTCAGCCGTGATGACCAACTCGTCCGAAGCCATCGACAGGCGATACGCTGCCGCCTTCTTTTGCGATATGTATTGTGCTATGCCATGAGTGGCCAAATCGTCGGGATAACTCTCATCAATGCCATCAATGACTCGTACGTCGAACGGGATATCCAGCCCTGCCAGCAGTTCCTTGCGACGGGGCGAATTGCTCGCCAGAATAATATGGTATGGAGTAATCATGATGCGTTTCATTCGTTAAAAAGCGTGCTTACCATCCAAACGCCTTTTCGTCAGCCAACCACTTGTGCTGGGCTTTCAGCACCTGCTCTATCACGTCGCGCCCACAACCATAGCCACCGCAGTAATCACTGACGTAGATGCTGGCAGCCTTGATTTCCGGACAAGCGTCCTTAGGACATACGGGACAACCTGCACGGCGCATAATCTCGAGGTCGGGAATATCATCTCCCATATACATCACCTCGTCGTCCGCAAAGCCGTACTTGCTCAGGTATTCCTCATAGGTCTTGATTTTTATGGCTGCGCCCAGATAGACATCATCGACACCAAGGCCGTGGTAACGCAGAGCTACTGACGTAATACGGCAACCGGTAATAATCGCTATGCGCAGCCCCATCTTCTGGGCAAGCTGGATGGCGTAACCATCCTTGATATTTACCGTTCGGCAAGGAACGCCATCAGTCCCGAGGGGAATGGTCTCACAAGACAGTACTCCATCGATATCGAAGACGACGGTACGAATCTTTGTCAGGTCGTAATTAATCATTGTTCATTGTTTTTTTGTGAATACTTTCCGTCAGCAGGTCATAGATACGCTGCATCTCGGGGTTATCGGCCAGCAAGTCGTGCTGCCGCCGGATGACGTTTTCGTCGTATCGCACAGCGGGTCCAGTCTGGGCTTCTGCTGGCGGAATGCTGTGCAGCTTGCGCACGGTCTGGTCGACAAGCGGCATCATAACGTCGAAGGGAATGCCGATATGTGCAAGAACATCAGCAGAAAGTGCCATACAGTGGTTGGCGAAATTGCAGGCGAAGACTGCTGCCAGATGGAGATACTTACGATCGGCACTGGACAACTGGTAAACGCTGTGGCTCAGGCTCTCTGCCAATGACTGCAGCGTGGCCATTGTCTGCTCGCAGTCGGCCTCGAGAAACAGCGGAATGTCAGCGAAGGGGACGAGCGTCTCTTTCGAGAACGTCTGCATGGGATAGAACACACCGTAATGACGACAGCGACCTTCAAACACCGACATCGGCATGGAACCGGCGGTATGAAGGAAAAGCTGGTTCTCCCTACCCTCGGTCGCGCGAGCGATAACATCCCCAAGCACATCATCCTTCACCGCGATGATGAAAGCATCAGCCTCACTTGGCAGATCGTCCAACGCTCTGCCTCGGACTACCGTCACCTCATGACCAGCGTCACGCAATGCCGGAGCGAGGTTCGTGCCAAGACGACCGGTGCCAATTAAAACGATGCGCATGTATTAATACTTATCGACGTGAACGTTCTCCCACTTCAGTTTGTCCTCGTTCTGGGGCTTGCGCTCATCAGCCTTGTGACCAAGAGCTAAGATACAAAGACACGACAGATTCTCAGGAATGCCAAGCACGCCTTGGATGACAGTGTCCGCCGTAGTGCCGTCCGACAGTCCGCGACCGCGCATCTGCACCCAGCACGAGCCAATGCCCAACTCCTCGGCCTGATACTGCATGGATATGGCGGCAATCGAACCGTCCTCCACCCAGCAGTCATTCTGCATGGGGTCTCCAAGTACTATAATAGCCATGGCAGCATCCTTGATGAATGCGCCACCGAGGTCCTTCGCGTCAGCCAGTTTCTCGAGATCAGTTTTGTCGTCGACCACCACAAACTGCCACGCACGTTGTCCTTTAGACGTCGGTGACATCAGTCCCGCGCGCAATATCATTTTCACGTCCTCGCTGTCAATCTCCTCTGTCGTGAACTTACGGTGCGAGCGGCGTTGCTGAACCAAATTCTTGAAATCCATAAGCGTATATATATAATAAGGTGTAAATCAACTAATGCGCAGACACATCATTGTCAAGTCGTCGTTCGGGTCGGCACCGTCGCGATGCTTCTCCACCTCAGCAGCCAGCGTCTCGATGACCTGCTTTGCCGAGTCGAAGTGCGTGTTGCGCAGTATGTCGAGCAACCGTTCGTCGCCGAACTGCTCGTGCTCGCGATTCTCTGCCTCGTTCAGTCCGTCGGTATAGATGAACAGCGCACGGCCGTGGATGTTGGCAATCTCCTCGCCCTCGAATTCCAGTCCGGGCAGTACACCGATAGGGAAATTCGGCTTCATCTCGAGGAATTCACCGTGGTTAGCTCCGCCACCGATGATAGGCGGATTATGACCGGCATTGCAGAACGACAAATGACCCGACTGCAAGTCAAGCATACCGATGAATAGCGTGACGAACATATTGGTAGGATTCTCGTCACCAGAGAGTGCGTCATTCATATGCGTACAAATCTCAGCTGGCGGCAACTGTTGATTTGCCAGCGTGCGGAACAGTCGCGTCACCTGAGCCATGAACAGCGAGGCCGGCACACCCTTACCACTGACGTCGCCGAGACAGAAGTAAAGGTTATCGTCTTTCAGCAGGTAGCCATACAGGTCGCCACCAACTTCCTTGGCGGGGGTCATCGAGGCATACATGTCAAGCCCTTCTCTATCAGGGAACACGCTGGGCAGCATCGACATCTGAATACTGTTGGCCACGTTCAGCTCGCTCTCAATGGATGCCTTCTGCGCGGTGGTGTCCTTCAGTTCCTCAATGTAACGGACCAGCGACTGCTGCATGTTGCCGAACGACTGGCTCAACTGTCCTATCTCGTCGACGCGCTCGAAATCAGGCAACTGCGTGTCGAACTGTCCCGAGGCAATGGTCTCGGCCTCACGGGCCAAGCGTCGCAACGGACTGAGCTCGCGCGTAATAATACGAATGAAGAGATACAGCATGAGCAACAAACCAACTGTGACGATGGTCATGACGGTGCGGCGCAGACGGTCGAAACCGCCGAAAATGTCGCTCTCGGGACAGACAATGGCCATCGAACAGCCCGTCTTACCCAACGGTTTATAGAACACATAGCAGTGTTCTCCGCCTATGTGCATTTCGCGCATGCCCTCTTCACCACGCTGCATGGCATGGCCCAGCGACGCGAGAGCCGTGTCAGGCTCTTCAAGCGTCTGCGTAAAGATGGTCTGTCGGGTAATCTTCGTCGAGTCAGGATGCACGAAATAAGTACCGCCGCGACCAATCATAATACTATACGAGTTGGGATATGGTTTGGTTGCAGAAATCGTCTGCGAGAGCCAGTTAAGCGATAAGCTTGTATTGATGACTCCGATGACACGTCCGTCGTTGTCCTTGATGGCCTGACAGTAACTCGTGACCATTTCGCTTGTATTGGTTGCCACGTCTAAATCCATGTACGGCTCTGTCCAACACGCATGACCGAGCAGTGTAGGCATGAGATACCAGTCAGCAAAGAAGTACTGGTAGTTTTCGCTGCCGCCCTGAATGGTGCGGATGGAGTCACCATTGTGCTTGGAATAGGCGGAGAAATACAGCCCCTTATCCTTGAAATAATAAGGCTCGAAGGCGATAGAGCAGTTGTAGAAGTCGGGATTGTTCAACAACATGCCGCGGCTGTAGACAAACATCGAGTCTGCCTTGTCGGGATGACGCTGGACAAGCCACTCCGTCATGCCTGCGGCCACTTCGACACGGTTCAGAATACCCTCAACCCTCAGCGATGTCTTGTCAAGAATCTGCGTGGCGTGGCTGATAGCCTCCTGGCGCACGGCTTCGCGCGACTGATAGAACAGGAACCCGAGGGCTGCGATGAAGATGATGGCAGCAAACATGACAACCCACAGGCTGACGCGGACCGATAGTTTGCGGCGGATATATGCAAGGATGCTATTCATATTATAAGTCCATTAGTTCTTCGTAAGTGACATCTCTACTCAGCATCTGGTTCGAGAGCATGAGCTGGCTGGCCTGCTTCACCATATCCGGGCGCAGGCGGAATTCACGTTTCTTCGACTCGCGATCAACTTGCAGACGCAGCACCTCCTTCAGCATCAGACGCTGCATCACACGGTTCGTGGCGATATGTTCGCGGTCGACATATTGCATGACAATATCCAGCGTTTCGTCGGGATGTGCAGCAGCCCACTCCCACCCTCTCTTGCTAGCCTCGGCGAAGCGGCGCGCCTGGTCGCGGTGGCTCTCGAAGTAGTCGCGCGTCATGTACACACCGTCCTCCTGCACGTTATAGCCGTGGTCGCAGAAGCGGTAGACATTCTTGTCCGACAACTCCATGCCGGCCTGCACCAGCTGATAGTACTCGTTGTAGCTCATTGCCAGCGTGGCGTCCAGTGCTCCAGCAACAAACAGGTTGACATTCTGGGCAAACCGCACCCACTCGTAGTTCAGGTGGTCCTGGATGCTCATGCAGATGGCCAACTGACCGAAGCCGACGCTCCAGATGCCAACCTTCGCACCCTTCTGCGTCAGCGGGTCAACGCCGCGCGCCGACACGATGACCATGGCATTGTTCATCGAAGTCTGCAGGATATTTACCAAGGGAATGCCATCGCTCACAATCTCCATCGCCTGACACAATTGCAGCGTCGTGGCCTGACACAGGTTCTTGCGCAGACGGGTCATGGCGGGCTGTGTGGCAGAAGGGTGCTCTATGCGCACATTGATACCTGCCTCACGATAGAAGCCCATCGCCTCGGCAACGTAATAGCCTGCAAACTGCGCCTGCGCCGTCCACTGTGGCGTAAACACGATGGTAGCATCCTTCGTTGCCGTTTTTTTCTCTTTCTGTGCAAGCGCCACGACTGCCCCAAACACCATGACGGCCACCAGCGCCCATTGTATCATTCGTTTCATTATCAATACCGGTTTTTAATTTGCGTTACAAACGACAAGTTACACCAAGTTTTAATTCGTAGGTTTTAGCCTTCACATTACTGTCTTCCTTCAGGACATTGTCCTCATAGTAATAATTGTAATGCGTGAGGCGCCAATAGTAGGCTCCTGAGAGGTTGATGGCCCACTGCTTGGCAACGTGGAACTCAAAGATCGGATTGATGACCAACAGCGCAGCATTGCTGTTATCACCCTGCACATTCAGATAGTGCAGGTCTCGGGTACCGTCGGCAAACTCCTGCAGTTCCTCGTAAGTATATTTCTCATAACCCTTCCAGGTGTAGAGGCGGAAGTACTTGGCGTTAAGCATGATGCGTCCGAACTTGCCGAAGTCGAGCTGCGTCTTCGACTTGATGCTGAATCCACTGCCCATGTTGTAGTCGCGCTCGATGACGTTGAAGTAGTCGCTCTTGGTACCACCGAGCAGAATGCCGCTGACGAAGATACGCTGTTCCATCTTGGTGAGTGCACCCATCTGAGGCATCGACAGGATGAAGCCAGGACCGAAACCGGCAGCCTCACTGATGCGGTATGGTGTCAGCTCGGAGCCGTCCTCGATAGGAGCAGAGTCGTAATAGTTGTAGTGCTGGTAGATACCGAACTCGGCAGCCATGTCCTTTTTGTCAACGACCGGCGTACTCCAGAGTCGTCCTACGATGCTGATGTTGTTAACCGTTTTCTGACCGCCTCCAAAACTGAAGGTGGCATCGAGGTCGAAGAAGTCGTAGGGCTTGGTGTGACGTTCACCGTCAACAGCTGTACCATAGAGCAGATAGAAATTCAGATAGGGAGCATGGACACCACGGAACAATGCGCCGTCGTCGGCCAGATAGCGCCAACCAACAGTGAACGCTATGTCGACAGGTATCTCGCGGAAATCATGGTAGCGATAGTGGTCGCTGCGCACACGCCAAGCATCGCCGCTGATGATACGGTGAATTCCCTGAATGGGGTTGATGATGGTGGCAGCAGCCTCACGCCAGAAACGCTTCCAGCCGCGGTCGCGGTCGTCGAGAACGGTACGACTCAGGCGGTGGGTCATTTCACCAAGTGCCATACCTCCACACGTCGTGGCAATAATGTCGTTGATGGCTGGCGGCTCCGTCTCACCCAAGAATTCCCACATGGCCGAACCAAACAGCGAATATGGTGCCGACTCCCAGAATGTCAGTCCGTTTGTGCGTGCAGCATTGAAGTAGAGGTTGCCGTGATAGGGATGCATGAACATATTGGTGACAAAGAAGTCATTATCCCACACCATGCCGTCGGTGAAGTTACGCTTCAGCGAATTCAAAGTAGTCTGCGCGAAATCTGAGTTCAACACCCAGCGGTCGAACAGCTGTACACCGACGTTAATCGCTGTCACCTCAGCAACAGCCCGCCAGTAATGCTTCTTCACGGGCAGTGCCATCGTGGAGTCGCCATATACGATTTGTTTGCGCTTTTCTTCCCAAGCCTGCATCCACGTATCGTGCCTGTTGCGTGGCTGACGAACCGTCACACCCAGTTCAAACAACGGGCGGTTGCGATAGGTTTCGTTGCGGTCGTAGTAACGCGTCAGTCCCCAACCCACCGAGGCAAATGCACCAACGTACTTGCTGAACTGATAGTCGGCATTGATGCGCGCCTGCAATGAGTACAGGCGTTCCGGACCATCGTCCGAGCTCTTCTTGAACGTCTCTACATGGTAATAGCCTAGATCTCCGCTCAGGCTCCATTTGTCCGACAGCTGCTTGTACTGTCCCAGACGGTAGAACAAGGCTCCCGAGAACTTCGAGTCAAGCCCCATAAAGTGAGTACCGACACCAATGATATTATAAGTACTCTTATTACGATAGCGGGCAGCGACGTTAATCTTAGTGGAGCTACCACCATAGAACATGTAGTCGATGGTCGTGGCGGGGTTGATGTTCACCAGACCGATCTTGCGACCGATGCTGTCGTAACTGAGGTTGACAATACCAATCTGCCAGCCATTAGGGCGCTTGCGAGCGATGTTGAACACACCAATCTGCGCACCTTTCAGCGAGTCGGCATAGTTGATGGCACCCAGCTGCCAACCGTTCATCTTTCCCGACGAGACGTTAAGAAGGGCTGACAACTGCAAACCCTTGTTCATTCCCTGGGTGATATTGTTGATACCCGACAGCTGCAGACCGCTGAACATACCGCCTGAGGCATTAGAGAGAGCGCCGAACTGGAACCCCTTGCCGCCTTCAACGGCCATGGACGATATCACGCCAAACTGGACGCCCTTCACCGAGTCCTGACCACTAACGATGCCGACAGGGAACTTCTGCGCCGCCACGTTGATTGCCGTCACGAGAACGGCAATCAATGATAAAATTCTACGCATAAAAAAACGTGTAATCAGTTCTATCCTTTGTCTAAGGAAATATCAGATGCTCAGTTCGTCGAGCACATCAATAAGACGCTTGTCAAAGCGCTTGTCAGTACGGATGCACTCCGAGAAGGGCACGTAGACCACATCATTGTTGCGCACACCCACCATGACGTTTCGCTGACCTTGCAGAATAGCCTCGATGGCACCCACGCCGGTACAGCTGGCCAGGATGCGATCGCGAGCCGACGGCGTTCCGCCGCGCTGCAAGTGACCGAGAATCGACACGCGCACGTCGAACTCCGGGAACTCCTTCTTCACGCGCTCGGCATAGAACATGGCACCGCACTTCGGACTCTCCGAGACAATGACGATACACGACTTCTTCGACTTACGGATGCCGCGGCCCATGAAGGCTGCCAACTGGTCGACGTCGGTCGTCTCCTCAGGCACGATGGCGGCCTCGGCACCACAGGCAATAGCGCAGTTCTGTGCCAGGAATCCCGCGTCACGACCCATCACCTCTACAAAGAAGATGCGCTCGTGCGAGTTCGCTGTATCACGAATGCGGTCCACACACTCCATAATCGTGTTCATCGTCGTATCGTAACCGATGGTTGCGTCCGTGCCGTACAAGTCGTTATCGATCGTTCCGGGCAGACCGATACAGGTGAAGTCGTGTTCCCTGGCAAAGTCGCGCGCTCCGGTCAGCGAGCCGTTACCGCCAATGACAACGAGGGCATCAATCTCCTCCCTCACGCAAGTCTCGTAAGCCTTCTGACGACCTTCCACCGTCATGAAATCCTTCGAGCGTGCACTCTTCAGGATGGTACCGCCACGAGTAATGATGCCGCTGACGTCCTCCGTCGTGAAGTTCTTCACCTCACCGTTCATCAGACCTTCGTAACCACGGTAAATACCCTTGATATTGAAACCATTATAGATGCCTGCGCGCGTCACGGCGCGGATAGCTGCATTCATGCCAGGAGAGTCACCGCCCGACGTCAGAATGCCGATAGTCTTAATTTTTGCCATAGTAATTTTCGTTTAAAATATTTCTTTATGATTATTTAGCTGCAAAGTTACTAAAAAAAAGCCATCAAACAAAGCCTTTTTGCCATTATTTTTCATTCCAAACACGATATTTGAACATTATTATGTAAAAATCGTACACTAACGCCTCATGAGCCTCCCCTCCTCGCAAGCGTTGATGCAGCTAAGGACATTGTCAAAGACAGCTACGGGCTAAACGTTTGATAGTGCCTAGTAAAAGCACATTTACCCCGTACTTAAACGGTCGTTAAGTACGGGGTAAAGTTAAAACTGCGCCAATGTTTGATAAAACTGCGACGATGGATGATAAAACTGCGTCGATGGATGATAAAACAACGGCTATGATTAATACTTTTTTATTGGCCGGTGGCCTGACGGTATTCCAGCTGCTTGGTCTGGAAGTCGGCGTAGGCATCGGTATAGCGGTCGCGAGCCTGCTGGAACTGTTCCTGGGCGAAGAGCAGGTCGGTCATCTTGGTCGTGCCGACGCGGTAGTAGTCGCGGTTCAGGCGCAGGTTTTCCTCAGACTGTGCGATGGCGTCGTGAGCAATGATGAGCTTCTTGTGGCTGGTTTCGACGGCTGCCCAGGCGTTATTCATGCGGATGATGAGTTTCTGACTATTGTCCTGCAACTGCTCCTTGGCGTCCTCGAGGGCGAGGCTCTTTTTCTTGATGTTGTGCGAGCCGCCCCACCAGCCGCTGATAGGCACATACACCGTGGCGAAGACCATAGCGCTGGAGCTCTTGCCAAACCAGTCGTTGTAGCTGTAGCTGGCGCCAACGCCTACATACGGCAGATGCTGACCGACGGCCATAGCGTGCTGAAGGTGATGACCCTCGACATTCTTCTCCAACAGGCGGTACTGCGGCGTGGCGGCCAGTGCGGCATGATGGTCCTGACGCAGGGTGATAGGCAGGTCGGGGACTTGACCGAAGACGAAATCCTCGGGCAGTGTAGCGTCGATGGCTTCGTCAGCCTTGCCGACATGCTGCGCCAAGAGCTGACGGACGGTGGTCAGGCTGTTCTCGACTTCCACTGTCGCGCTCTCCACTTCACCCTTGCGGAGCTGCACCTGCAACAGGTCGTTGCGGTTAACTGCTCCGACGCGAACCATGTTCGAGACGTCTTTCTCCAGCTGTTCCAACATATCGTGAACGGTGGCAAGCGTCAGCAGTTTCTCCTTCAGCGAGACCACCTGCCAATAGTAGCGCTCGGTGGTCAGCTCCACCTCGTCGGCCGACACTTCCATCTGCAGTTCGCTGGCCTCGATGCCAACCTTCGCCAACTTGTTGCCATTGATGATCTGACCACCCATGAAGACAGGCTGCACAGCAGAAACGGCGCCATAGAGTCCCTTCTTCATCAGGCTGAGGTTGGCAGGTAACAGACCTTGCGGTACGATGGCGGCAAGAACTTCAGGCAATTCGATGTCATACTCTATCAGGGGTTTACTGTTTTGGAATCCCAGACCCGAAGCTGATACCCGGGGGAAAAACTTCGTAAACGCCTCGCTCTTCACCTCCTTCGACTGCTGGATGGCGTTACGCGCAGAGCGGAGGCTGTAGTTGTTCTCGACGGCAAGCTGTTTCAGCTGGTCGAGCGTGTAGGTTGCCTGGGCTGTGGCAAGACCACAACCGACAAGACAACAAATAGCGGTTATTATCTTTTTCATACTTCTGTATCTTCTGTAACTTACTTAAATTCAGTAACTTTTTTAACTTCCTTAACTCCATTCTTTTCGCTTCTTTCCATCACTTTCCAATAGGCTATCGGCATGATGGTAAGGATGAAGAACATCGTGATGAGAGCGCCATAGCAGATGACGCAACCCATCGGCGACCACAGGCCTGAACCTCCGAACACCATCGGCACGACACCCATCGAGGCAGCTGCCGATGTCAGGAAGATAGGACGCATACGGCGCTCGGCAGCCACATGGATGGCTTCCTTCAATGGGAGATGCTCCAATTCCATCACCTCAGCCGCGTAGTCGAAGAGAATGACGCCATTGCGCACGAGAATACCCATGAGCGACACGAAACCGAGGACGGCGGTCAAGGATACGGGCACGCCTCCGAGGAGGATACCCATTGCCGTACCGAATACGCATAGCGACAGGCATACCATGATGAGCACGGCCTCGCTGACACTCTTGAAGTGCCACAGCAGCACAAAGAAGATGATGGCAATCGAGATGATCAAGGCACCGATAATCAACGGAGTGGTCTCGTTGTCATCTTCATACTGACCACCTATCTCCATCTGCATGCCTTCAGGCAGCCGGAAGCTCTCCAAGAACTCCATGATATCGTTTGTGACAAAGCCAACATTCTTGCCGCGGGCCACCTCGGCCATCACCGTCACCGTGCGCAGACCGTTGCGGTGGCAGATCTGACCAAACTGCAACGAAGGCACAATCTCAGCAAACTGGCGCAGGGGCACGCTGGGTCGCATGTCTTCTGCCGACGTCATGCTAATGAAGCTACCAATGGTCGTAGGAATCATAGCGGTCAGTCCAATGGGAATCAGTTCGTCCATGACATCCTGCTTCGTAGACTGGTCGGCTTTGTCGGTCTTCATCTTTACCTGAATGTCGTAGTCGCCTTCCCAGGCAGTGCTCACGGTGAGTCCGTCGCCGTAGCGGAAAGCCATCTGTATCTCGACTGCTTGGTTGGTAATGCCCAGACGACTAGCTTTCTCGTCGTCAATTTTGATACGTGTCGTCGAGAGCGGCTCAAGCAAGTTGCTGCGTACGAGCAGCAGTTCTGGCATCTGTCGCATGATGCCCACCAGACTGTCACTATACAGGGCCAGCTCCTCCAGGTTGTCGCTCTTCAAGCGCACTTCAATAGGCACGGGTACCGAAGAATAGCTCAACTGTTTGATCTTGACATATGCTTCAGGGAAATAGTTCGTAAATTCAGCGGTGCATTCATCTACCAAGTGTTCGGTTGCCTTGTTGTCCTTGGTGTTTACAATGAACTGGGCATAACTCTCGTCAGCAATCTGCGGAGCGTATGCCGTATGGAATCGCGGCGAGGAACAACCCTTGAACGAGGCTATGCTCACGACGCCCTCCTTCTTGGCAATCATGTGCTCCAGCGAGTCGGCCACCACGGATGTGCGCTCGATGCCTGTACCAAGGGGGAGGTAGATTTCCACGGCAAACTGGTTACGGTCGGCGTATGGCATCATGCGCTGTGGCAGCTGACTGAAAATCCAGGCGCCTATGACCACGCTGGCCACACCGCCGGCAATGGTCAACCAAGGATGGTCGAAACACTTGGCCAGCAGCTTCTGGTAGTACTTGTCGAGGATGTCGAGCAGGTTGAAAGGCCGCTTGCCGTCAGCGCGCGTCTTTGTCTCCAAGGGTTTGCGGATGAAGAAGTACTGCAGGATGGGCAGTAGCGTCTGGGCGATAATCATCGAGGCGAAGAGCACGATGGAGATGGCCCAGGGGAACGAGAGCAGGAAGTCGTGGAACTGACCTGTCATCACAATCAGGAACGGGAAGAACGTCACCGAGATACACAGCGTGGCGGTGAAGATGGACTTCAGGAAGTGGACGGTGGCATCAATCGAAGCCTGCCAGCGTGTCTTTCCCTCGCCCATCATCTCTAAATAGGAGTCGATAATCACAATGGAGTCATCGACTATCATACCCAGCGTCACGATGAGTGCTGCCAACGTCACCGTATTCAGCTCGATGTTGAACATATAGAACAGGCCAAGCGAGACAAAGATGGTGATAGGCATGGTACCGGCTGCTACTAATGCTACGCGCATCGGCATGATGAGAATCACCACAAGGATCACCGTGAAAATAGCTATCAGGAGTTCGTGGAGGAAATTATAGATGGAGTCGTCCACCACCTTAGCCTGGTCGGTAATGGCATTTAGCTGTACGTCGTTGGGAATGTGCTGCTTGAAGTTGGCCAGTTTCTCGTTGATGGCCTTACCCATGCTCGATACGTCCTGCCCCTTCTTGATTTCCACCGAGAGTAGCAGACACTTCGTGCCATTGTTGGTGATGTACGACTTAGGCTGCGGATATTCGCGCTTCACCGTTGCCACATCCTTCAGCCGAATGATATTACCCGCATCGTCAGTATAAATGACAGTGTTCTCGACATCGTAGATTTTGTTCAGTGCGTGGTCCACATAGATGGGCGACTTATAGCCATTGTTCTTCACACGTCCGGCGGTAGTCACGAAACCCTTACCGCTCAATTGCTGGGCGATGGTCAGATAGCTGATGCCGTAGTGGGACAGCTTGTCGGAGTTCAGGTAGATGCTGATCTGGTCGTGCTGCATTCCGAACACCGTCATCTTGCCCACGCTGGGAATCATGCGCAGCGAGTCGATCAACGCGTTCATATAGTCGTTCAGCTCGCGGTAGGTCTTTTCATCCGACTCCATGGCCAACAGCAATGCCGAAGTGTCGCCGAAGTCGTCGTTCACTTGGAGGGCCAACACGCCGTCTGGGAGTTCATTTTTGAATCCCTGCACGCCGTGCTTGAACTTCGACCAGAACTCGTCCTTGTCTGTCAAGTCGTCGTTCAATTCCACCTGAATGATGCTAAGACCTTCCTTCGAATAGGAAATGGTCTTCTCCTTCTTCACCTCACGATATGTAAAGATATATTTCTCCAGCGGCTTCGTCACCTGTTCCTCCATTTCCTGCGCCGTCACGCCGGGATAAACAGCCACAACGATACCTTGACGGATGGTGAAGTCAGGAAACTCGTTCTTATTGATGTTGGCAAGTCCATAGATGCCCAAAGCCACAAGGCAGCTTACCAACAATATGATAATCTGCCGGTAGTGCATCGACCACTCTTGCAGACTCATCTTTTTCTCTTTTTTCTCTTCCATAATTGTCAATTACTTTACAATCTCCACCTTCATGCCGTTGCTCACCTTCTGCTGTCCGGCTACAATCAGTTTGTCGCCAGCGACCAAACCAAACGAAACCTTGGCACCCTGAGCTGACTCACCGTCAATAATAATTTCGCGCTTCAAGGCCCTTTCGCCGTTGACAACCCATACGAAGGTTTTATTGTCGCTGTCAAGCTGTACCAAATTGGCTGGGACGAAAACTCCCGTCGAGCCTTGCATGTAGTTGGTGAATACCTGACAAATCATGCCCGGTAACAGCTGGCCGTCATGGTTTTGGATGGTTGCTTTTACCTCATACGTACGCGAACGGGGGTCAGCACTCACGCCACGTTCCTTCACTTGACCCTCAAACTCACGATTGCCAAGAGCCGGCACAACAACTTTCATCGACGAATGCTGGGCGATGCGCTGAATATCATCCTCGGGGACAGAGATTTTCACCTTCACGCTACCTATGTTCACCAGCTTCACTATCGGCATTCCAGGAGAGGCGTTCTGACCTATCTCGGCAATCTTCGAAGAGATGTAACCGCTGAATGGTGCGTAGAGCTTCGTGTCGGACAGCGACTTTCTGGCTATCGCCTCCTGTGCTGTGGCACTCTTCAACTGGTTTTCTATCTGTATCCACTGCATCTCGGGAAGTGAACCGGCATCGTGCAATTCCTTCATACGGTTGTAGGTGTCCTGAGCCTGCTCCAGTGAAGTCTTGCTGATGGTGTAGGCATTCTGCAGCGTCGTCGGGTCCAATTCTGCTATCAACTGTCCCTGACGAACTGTCTGTCCTTCGTCCACATAGATGCGCTTGATGGTACCTGCACTAGCAAACGACAACGACGCACCGCTTGCCTCCTCAATGGTTCCAGAGAAGCCCTGCTCACCGTTCACGGCCTCAGGATGAATCTCCTGCACCTTCACTCTTACCGTCTGTTCAGCGACGGCTTGCTTTTTCTCGCCACAACTGCACAATGCCACCAGCACCATCGCAGCCATCATGAAATGTACTCTTTTCATTTTCGTGCTATTTATTATTGATTACTTTTATTTTACATATGATATTTCTTTCTGAATTCCAACGGCGTCATACCAGCGTGTTCCTTGAAATACTTACCGAAGAACGAAGCATTGGCGAAATTCAAATCATTGGCTATCTCCTGCATCGACATATCCGTAAAACGGAGGCGGTGCTTGATGGCTTTCAATGTATAGAATTGTATAATATCACTCGGGCGACGGTTCAACGTCTCTTTCAGCAACGTCGAGAGATACTTCGCCGTGACGTTCATCTGGCTGGCAAAATCATCAACTCTGCGGACCCGCCCATCGCTCTGCTCCACAAGTTGTATATACTTATCTGCAAGCATCCGACGATAGTAGCCATGTGTATTGCTATCTTGCATGTTCAGTTCTTCCGCCTGTTCCTTTTCACCTCGCATGATGGCCAATATTTCCAGTAGGATGGTACTGAAGAGTGAGCGCACAATGTCGGAATGGAGTAAGGGTGAATGGTCACGCATGCGGTGGCACAACAATTGGAAGTAGTCGTTAAGCATAGCAGCATTGTCATCGGTAAGACTTACCTTCGGATGCTGCCTTAGGTAAATCAAGTCGGCCAGACTTTTGTTTCCGTGCATGCCAATGCCCCATAATTCACAGGAAGTGAACCATATCTGCCGACAGTTGAAATTTTGCGAAGACATGAAATTAGTGATGACACTTCGCAGCATCATGTAAATGAACATGTCGTTCTTGCGAAGCTGAATGGTCTGACCGTCGTATTCAAACTGAGCCATTCCATCGGTACAAATGATGATAACGCCATGATTTTCAATATATACACCGCTTTCGGGCATTGAATTGCCCTTAGGCAATGCATCTATGTTTTCTATCACCACGAGGTCGTCGCTGTCATCTATACGCAACGTTCCGTCTCCTCTGCGAGGCTTTAATAGTTTTATATCCATAATGTCCGTTTTTTACTTTTCGGCTGCAAAATTAGCTAAAAATATCCGAATTTCGCTGTTCTTTGTTTCCTAAAATGTATTCTGTTACTTTATTTTGTGTAAAAAACGACCACTGAGTATCTACTATTTTTCGCATTTCATAGAAAAAGCACTGATAAAATTTGGTTATTTCATCACGAATTCGTATCTTCGCAGACGAAATGATGACGGTGAAGATATACGAAAAAGCGACAGAGGTGCCCAAAATGGCGTGCGAGGACTTTTTCCACAGCACGGAACTGATGGCACTGCTGGAAGCTACACCCCGGCAGAAGCCACTGATGGCAGTGGCTTTCGCCAATGACGCATCTGATCTCGGCAGTACACCAGCCGAGAAACGCATCGTTGGCCACATGTTGGTATCGGTACGCTACCGCCACTCATGGTTTCCACCTTATATATATACACACGCGCGCGTGTTAGGTGAAGGGGAATATGTGCTCGGCAGTTCAGCCGCAAAGAAAAACGAAGCCTTCACCGCTATATTGACCGCCGTAAAGAAACGCCTGAACAACAAGGTACTATACTTCGAAATCAGCAACCTCAGCGAAAAGATGTTCGGTTACCGCACACTGCGCAAGGCCGAGTTTTTCCCAGTGAAATGGATGAAAGTGCATAACTCGCTGCACAGCCGCACTCCCGAGGAACGCATCTCACCGAAACTACTGAAACGCATCAACGCCGCAACAGCCCGCGGCATCTACACCAAACCTGTCGAAACAGAAGATGAGTTCCGCCAGTTCTCCAAACTGCTCCACCACCACCATTGGCTGAAGCCCCGACGTTTCATCCCCGCAGATCAACTGTTCCGCGGCATGATGAACGGAGGTCATGCCAAACTGTTCATATCGAAATACAAACAGCGTGTCATCGGCTGTACTGTCCTCGTCTATTCCGGCAAGGATGCCTTCCTTTGGTATAGCGCGGCAAAACGCAAGAGCTACGCCCCACTCCATCCTAATGCTGTGACGTATTGGAATACCATACGTGACGCTCATGCCGACGGCTACGAACATATCAGATTCATGGATGTCGGACTGCCATTCCGAAAGAATCCCTACCGAGACTTCATTCTGAAATTCGGTGGTAAGGAAGTCAGTGCCTACCGCTGGTTCCACATTTCTATTCGTTGGATTAACGCCCTCGCAACGTGGCTCTGGCGCGAGTAATGGCGAAGATGACGTAGGCTACGAATAACGCGTAGCCGACGTAGTAAAGTGTAAAGATACTGAACACCACGTAATCGACAGCACACACCGCCGCCAGTCCTGCCAGATAAAGCACAGCATCGGTAGCAGGCAGTTGGTGGAACACGTCGTCAACCGTAGCCAGTCCGACGATGACTATTGTCCAAACTGACGCTACGAAAATTCCCAGATGTGCCGGCAGCGCAAACGGATTCAGGGAAGGATGGTAATAGAAATGCCGCCACGACTCGGCACCAAACATTTGGATAGAAGCATACATCGTAGCCGACGCAGCGATGAGCAAACACAGCGCTGTCGGATAGAACGAGTCGATATCGTTGAAATGAACGATATAAGCCTTTCGGCGCAACAGTCGCCGCATGGCGTAGAAGCCCAGCACAACGACACACAACGCCAAGAAAATGAGCAAATGAGTATTGGAGAAAATGTCAATGAACTGAGAGATGGGGTCGTCTGGCGATACGCCCTTCAGCAGCTCGCTCTCGCGAATCCACCCCTGCGTAACCTGGTCACGCGCCACCTTCACCCATACGGAGTCAATGCTGTCAGTAGGCACAGTTTGTATCTCAGCCACGACGATGCGCTCACCACGCACGACAAACATGGTGTCGAAGGCCATATCGGGCAGGTTGTCGGCCAACGGCAGACTGCCCGTCGTCACAACGAAATTGTAGTTCTGCGTGTAGTGATGGGTAGTAGAGAAAGAAATTGAATCGAGCTGTTGTTTGGTCAAATCCCACGCATCCGGCGTCCGCTGACCGTGGTTGTAGCAGCCTAGCAGCAGCATTGCCACAAGCGTAAGCAATATGTAAATCCTAATCTTCCGCATAGACATTCATTTGACAATGTTTACAGTCGAACTCCAAACGGAACTGCCGCCCGTCACCTAAACGCAGATACAGCGGCTCTTTCCATTCACCATTCGAGCAGTCAGCGGTTTGGCCGCCGAAGGTTTTCCTGCAATGGCCCAGCGCATAGCGCAGACAATGACGACAGTGCATTATCGGCCCCGCCCCGCCCTTTAATTCGTACGCCGTCGGTGCATCTGCACCATAGAACTCGCATGAAAGGCGGTTGGCAATGTTGTAGAGATAGGGATGGTCGTAGGCCGGAGCGGGAAAACTAGATTTTCTAGAAGATCTAGATTCTCTAGATTCACTAGATATACTAGATTCTCTAGACTGAATGGTGAGCGTTTCCACGAGCCTTCGACGCAATTCGCTCAACACGCTGTTAGGAATGAAATAGTCAAAACTATCAGGTATGTCTACCCCACTACATTCGTAAATTGTCCCCCCGAGTTTCGACAACTGGCGGACAATATTCTCTTGCTGTGGCTTAGCTGCCTCCTGGTGTTCGCAAGCGATAGTTGCTTCCACCAACGTTCTCATCGGTTTTCCAGCAGGCTCCGCCGACAGCGAAAAACCGTCGGTCGTTACACGGAGTTGCATCCGGATTGGAATACGACGCTCGCTGCTTATACGGCTGAGCAACCGTTCGAACTGCTGGTCGTTGTTACGGTATAGAGCAATGCCTGATCGCAAGTTAGCTGGCATCTGTTGCGGAAAGAGACGATTACCTTCTGCGCGGTTCACGCGGAAACCCTCCAGCTCGTTGTCGTCATTGAAGAAGCAAAGACCATCGCCATTGGCAAACGACGTGGTGCCTGCAACGTTAAACGAATCGCGCCTCAGTTCCTTGACCTTCCCCACGTACTCACCCAATGCCTTGGGTGTATCGGGAGAAAAGATGTCCGGCTGTCGACCATGCAGGAAGTAAGTGGTAAAACCACGGTTAAAGGTTTTATGCAAGTCGGGACGGAAGGTGTAGGTGCACTGTCCGCGCGAGGCACGACAGTAACGGTCGGGATGATGGCGGATGATGGCGTTGAGTGCCTCGTTGTAGGCCGCGGTGACATTCTTCACATAGGAGGCATCCTTCAGCCGACCCTCAATCTTGAACGACGTCGCACCAGCATCGATGAGCTCCTGCAGGTGACTGCTCAGGTTCATATCTTTCAGCGAGAGCAGATGGCGCTGGTGTTCCAGTTCACAGCCATCGGCATCAATAAGGTCGAACTTCATGCGGCAGAACTGCGCGCAGGCACCGCGGTTGGCCGAACGGCCGAAGCAATGTTCGGAGGCGTAGCACAAGCCACTATAGCTGACGCACAAGGCACCATGGACGAAAACTTCGAGCTCGACATCGGGTACGGCCTCATGGATAGTAGCAATCTCGTCGGCAGAGAGTTCACGGGCTAGCACGACGCGGCGGAAACCAAAATCATACAACCAACGCACCTTTTCAACTGTGCGGTTGTCGGTCTGCGTAGAAGCGTGCAACGCTATCGGTGGTAAATCCATTCGTAGTAGTCCCATGTCCTGAACGAGAATGGCATCAACACCTATATCGTAAAGCCGGTGAATAAGTTGCTGAGTGGCACTAAGCTCATCGTCATAGAGAATGGTATTAACCGTGACATAGACCTTAGCCGAAAACTGATGGGCATACTGACACAACTGAGCAATATCCTCGACAGAATTACCTGCCGCCACACGGGCACCAAAGCGCGACGCACCAATATAGACGGCATCGGCACCATGATCGATGGCAGCCAAGCCACACTCCAAATTCTTGGCGGGTGCCAGCAGCTCAAGTGATCGCATTAATATCGTATGGTGTCTCTTGATAGACGTAATAGTTTATCCAGTTGCTATACAGCAAGTTGGCATGGGCACGCCACGTGACAAGCGGCTCCTGCAAGGGATCGTCGTTGCGGTAATAATTTACGGGCAACTCCACATCGTCACGCACATCTTTATCACGACGGTACTCTTTGTCTAACGTGTCTGGAGCATACTCCAGGTGACCGGTGATAAAGAACTCACGACCTCCGCGAGCCATGACCATACTGACGCCACTTTGCTTCGATTCGGCGAGCAACGTCAGTTCCGGTCGCGCAAGGATATCGTCGCGGTGAAGTTCGGTATGACGACTGTGAGGCATCATGAACAAATCGTCAAAGCCACGGAAAATAGGCAGCTGGGGCTCAAGCATTTGTTGCGGGAAGATGCCAAACATCTTCTTTTCGAGCGGATATTTCGGCACGCCATAATGATAATAGAGTCCGGCTTGGGCCGCCCAGCATATGTACATTGTGCTCCACACATGGGTGCGAGCCCACTGAAAGATGTCCTGCATCTCGTCCCAATAGGTGACGTCCTCAAAGTCGAGCGTCTCGACAGGAGCACCAGTAATAATCATTCCATCGTACTTTTCTTTCCGCATCTGTTCGAAATCGCGATAAAACATCATCATGTGTTCTATCGGCGTATTCTTTGGCGTATGGCTGCGGAGTTTCATGAAGCTGATTTCCAACTGCAATGGTGTATTGGAAAGTAGGCGAATCAGGTCTGTCTCCGTCGTAATCTTCAGCGGCATAAGATTCAGGATGGCAATCTTCAGCGGACGAATGTCCTGATTATGGGCACGCGAATCGTCCATCACGAAGATGTTCTCATGCTTCAGCAGTTCTATGGCGGGCAGTTTATCTGGTAATCTTAAAGGCATAAAAAGCTTAAGTTAAAGGTTCGACAGTAAACACACACACCGAGACATTGTCGTAACCGCCAGCCTCGATAGCTGCCTCGCACAACAGGTTAGCATTGGCACCCTCAACCATTAACTCTGCAATACGCTTATCACTAATCATATCGTTCAAACCGTCGGAACACAACATATATGTATCGCCCGGCAAGAAGTCGTCTGTGAATTCAAACAGGTCGAGATAAGGCTGACGGATTCCTGCACCGATGCAATTGGTGATGACGTTTGAATGCTTCTTTTCGCCACGGGCATTGCTCAGCGAATGGTCATTGGTTATCAATTCTAACTGACCGTTACGCAGACGATACAAACGACTGTCGCCACAATTCATCCAATAGTACTTGTTGTTGTAGAAAATAACGCCCACCAACGTCGTACCCATCTCAGCCATCTCTGGGTTGACGTGCCCCTTCGAAGCAATAATCTGGTTCACGGACTGCAACCAGTCGTCCATCATCTCTATCAGTTCACCAGAAGCCAAGCCACGAGGCAAGTCATTGATGTAGAATTGCAAGTTACTCAAAACGTCAGAACTTGCGACTTCGCCAGCGTTGTGTCCTCCCATACCGTCGGCCAAGGCAATGACGAAACGGTCCATGTTCTCAGTCACAAACTCAGTAGCGTATACATCACTACGAACCAGTTTGTCGTAGGCGAGAACCATATCCTCATTATTTGTTCTCACACAGCCAATCCTACTGGCGGCTGTCAGTTTGATAATACTCATATCAATATTTCCTAAAAACTATCTTTCACTAATTAGCTCACGCTGACCTGAAGATTAATATTGGCCAGCGTTACAATATCACCACTCTTAAGCGACATGGGAACATCGGGCTGCAGGTCACGCTGATTCAGCTTTGTACCATTCGAAGAATGTTTGTCGATAATGCACCAGCCTGTATCAGGCTTGTATATCAGTTGAGCATGAACGCCCGAAACATACATATTACCATCGAACAGCTGCTGGTATGGTCCCTGACGACGTCCGATAATGGCACCATTAACTCCAACCATACGGATATCAAGACTGGGATTATACAACGTCAGTGTAGGAACACCACTCTGAACGGGCATCTGCGAACCAACAGGCTCTGAGCGCCGCGAAGTAATCAATGATGAAGCATTGGTACTCTCTGGAGCTGCATTCTGACTCGGTGCCGCATTACGCTGATTACTCTGTTCGTCTACACCAGCCATCAATCCACCACAATAGGTGCAACGACGCCCCATGCCGACACGCCCGCAACTGGTACAATAGACAAGTTCCTGTCCACACTGGTCACAGTAGTGAGACTCTTCTTCTATCTCTTCTTTACAACTTGGACAAATAATCATATCTCTTCTTTAATATCTTCTGGCATAATCAATTGATAAGTCTCCTGCGTAATCTCAGACTGCTGCATAGCACTGACACGCATGGACAGTTGCTGGATGGTGGCATCGAGCATATTGCGCATCTCACGGGCATTACCGAAGGAAGTGCTCTTGCTGATGACCTTGCGGCAGATGAGATCCATGAGTTTAAACTCTGCCTCAGGCGACAACTTGTAGTTGTCCTTAGCCGCCATCTTCTTGAAGATTGCCAACAGCTCATCCTCGTTATAGTCATCGATATGCATCTTATGGCTGAAACGACTTGCAAGTCCCGGGTTAACAGCAAGGAAGGTTTCCATTTCGTCCTTATAACCTGCAGCAATGACAACGAACTTACCGCGATCATCCTCCATGCGCTTCATCAGGGTATCAATGGCTTCCTTACCATACTGGTCGTTCTCCGACGACAGCGTGTAGGCCTCATCGATGAACAAAATACCACCCATGGCCTTATCGCACATGTTGTTAACGATCTTCGGAGTTTCACCCATATACTTACCGACAAGGGTAGCACGGCTGGCCTCAATGACACGACTGGTGGGCAGAATCTCCATAGCCTGAAGTATCTCTCCCATCTTGCGAGCAATAGATGTCTTACCTGTACCTGGATTACCCGTCAGGATAAAGTTCATCGACATCTGCTGTACCTTACCGGCACCCATAGCGGCACGCTGCTTCATGAACATGCTCTGCACAGCCAGACGACGAATCAGGTTCTTGACAGAGCGCATACCGATGAAGTCGTCGAGTTCGTTGAGTACCTCATCGAGCGGACGAGCCTTCTCGGCCTGAGCAACCTCAAGGTCGGCAGTGGTAATGCGGTACATATCGTCGTCCTTGAAGTCGGGATTGCCCATCAAGCCAACGAGGCGCTGACTCTGTTTCTCCACTGCCTGGTCGAACATTCGACGAGCCTCACGGGCATTGCCGAAGTTCTTGTCACGACGCAGGTAGAGCTGCTCGAACTGACGATGGATAGCAGCCTGTGTCTCTTCATCAATAGTGAAGTTCTTACCCTTCGCCAGATTGATGAAGATTTCAGTCAGTTCGTCAGGCGTATAGTCGTCGAAATGAATGGTCTGCGTAAAGCGGCTCTTCAGTCCTGGGTTGGTATCAATGAAGTCGTGCATCTGGTCGGTATAGCCAGCAACGATACAAATGAACTTGCCACGATCATCCTCCAAACGTTTGAGCAGCGTATCGATTGCCTCTGAACCGAAGGAATCCTGGTCACTCGACTTCAACGTGTAAGCCTCATCGATGAACAACACGCCACCCATTGCTGAGTCAATCAACTGGTTGGTCTTGATGGCGGTCTGGCCAGAATATCCTGCCACCAGCTTTGCGCGGTCAGCCTCTATCAACTGACCTCGCGACAGGATACCTAACGTACGGAATACATCTGCCATGATACGTGCAACGGTGGTTTTACCTGTACCTGGATTACCCGTGAAGACGTAGTGTTTGCCCTGGAAGGTATTGGTCTCGCCACGACGAATCTGCAGATTGAGGAATGCTGCCAAATTGGATATTTCTTTCTTGACAGCAGCCAGACCCACCATACCATTGAGCTTCGACAGACACTCCTTATAGTCAACGGCTTTCGGAGCCTCGTAAGGAATGTCAGGAACGTCGATAGTCATCATCTGCTCATTGGTGAGCGTCGAGATATCTACCTTCTGCAAACGCTCTGCCTGTTTGGCGACAATCTTGTCGAAAAGCTGACGCATCGTACGACCATTGGCAAAGTCCTTGTCGCGCGAATTGTATAGCTCGGTTATCATCTTGAGCGTCAGTTCCTTTGCCTCGTCCGTAAATACATACTTCTTCTCCTTGGCAAAGACACTCATAATCTGGAACAACTGGTCGGGCGTGTAGTCATCGATATTGAGGAAATAGCTGAAACGGCTACGCACACCAGGATTGATACGGAACAGATTGTCCATCTCCTGACGATAGCCGGCAGCAATGACAACGAACTTACCACGATCGTCCTCCATACGTTTCATCAGCTGCTCCAAGGCCTGCGTGCCCTGCTGGTCTTTATCGCCGCTCTGACTCAGCGGAGCCAGTGTATAGGCCTCGTCCACAAAGAGGATACCGCCCATAGCCTTGTCACACAAGCGGTCAACGACCTTTGGCGTCTCGCCCTGATAGGGGCTGACCATCTTCGAGCGATCAACCTCGACGACATGGCCACTATCCAGATAACCGATGGATTCCAATATCTCACCCAACTTACGGGCAATCGTTGTTTTACCTGTACCTGGGTTACCAGTCAGTACGATATGAATACCTGACTTCTCCTGCTCACCCAATCCACGCTGGGCACGCTGTACGCTATTATGAACGGTAAAGGCAATCTCACGAACGGCCTTCTTTACCTCGTCCATACCAATATAGCGGTCCAGATCGCTAAGGATATCCTCCAATGTACGCTCTTCAGGAACATATCCATGGATATCCTGTTCCTCGACCATTACCGCATCTGCTCCACGACTGATAAACGACGTGAAGATGTCTTCTGCCGTTTTAATCGCTACATGAGCATAACCGAAAGTCTCGTCCTTGATCTTCACCTGATACTGGAAGAAACGAATCAGTTTATGGTCAGCCTCTGGTGTGTAGGCTGCAATACCGTACTTGGTACGCAGTTCCAGTTTACAGATATCGCACAATTCCTGATAACCTGGAGTCGGCAGACGGAATGTGTACTTGAAACGGTTCTGCGCAGCAGGATTTGCTGTCAAGAAATCGTCAAGACCTTTAGGCAATCCAGCAATCATCACAATGGGATTCTCGTCCCACTTGTCCATCTCGACAAACAGTTTGTCAAGTGGATTCACCTGATTGGAATAACGATCCGGCAACAACTTCTGCACATTGTCGAAGAACAGAATGCCATCTTTGGCTTTCTTCACATTATCATCCCATTTGTCGACAAAACGCTGATAGTCTACGGCATCAACCATCGTCAACTTGGGTTTCTCGATAATCTTGTGCTGGTAAAAATAGTCACGAATCACTTCAGCAAGTGCTGTCTTACCCGTTCCTGTCTCACCTATAATGATAGCATTGACGCTCAGACGGACATTCATAATGTCCTTACGCGAATGCAGATAAGTATAGGTGTCAACAACGGTCTTCAACTGTTGTTTCACGTCGTCAAGTCCTACCATGCGGTCAAGCACGTTTTGTGAAACGAGCGGTTTACCACACCAACGACAGAACTTAGCTATTGAGCGGTTTTCCTTATGACAATGCTCACATATCATATCTCTTAATATCCTTTTTATTCTACATCCTTTTTAACGTCCTCTTCGCCAGTAGCAGTTTCTTCACCTTCTTCAGGCTCTGCATCTGTCTGTTCTACATCTTGCTGTATTTTTTCTACAACCTCTGCAGGATTCACACGAATATTCTCTGCATTTGGGTTGGGACGATTCATGAGTTTAGGACTGAAAACTATCATCTCCATCAACAATATGGCGACCATTATGCTCCATAGAATGTAATGTAGCACTGACTCGCCACTGAGAGAGCGCACCTGATTGGTGACATCATCAAGCAAACCGAACTTCGAACCCTTGAACTTAAACGTCTTCTGCTTGAATGTATAGAATAACGGCTCAATCAGTGTCGACTTGATGTCGTCTTCCATCACCTCATTGATAAGTTGGTTATCACCCTTGGAGTCGCTGCGATAATCTGTCAGGTGACATACTGCCATATATAATAAGGTAATAACAATAGCCGCAGGAATGAACAATGAAGGTGACGAGGCGTCGACTGTCCTGAGGATGAGAATCGGGATATAAGAAGAAATGATACCCAACAGTCCCCACAAGCACGACATCACAAAGCCATATCCTCGGAAATATGCACGAAGACCAACGATGATAGCCGTCATACCACCTACAGGCAGACCAATCGTCATCACTGAGTGTTGGAAAATATACTGGCGTCCAGACTCCGTAATGCCACAGATGAGCAATAGCAATATCCAAACAGCACACAATCCATAGAACGTGTAACGCCAGCGACGCTCCTTCGACTTTGCCTTATTGAAGCCCTGACGAACTTCTTGATACTTCTGAGCCGTCTCTTCTTGTGCATTGACGTAGCGCTTGAAATAATACTGGTTCTGGTCTATCTCGCCTAATGCTTTGATCCACTCTTCCAACTTACGCTCATAACTGTAGTCCTGGCTAAAGTCCTGGAAAGGGTCTTCATGATAGAATACCGCCATCCACTGGCTCAACGAACCTCGCTTCATAGCTGAAAGGAGCTGTGGACGATACATCAGTTTGTCCATCGTGATGGCCGATGTAAGTTCTGTGCCGTCCTCCAACAAGTAAGTCGGTGTCACACCCAGAATACGGCAGAAACGATAGATGGCTGTACGGACATCGTAGGCTCCCAGACGAGTGCGATTCTCTTCACTCTTCATGTCGAAGCAGGCACGAGCCTGGCTGATTTGTTCGAACCAACCATGTAATTGGGCAAAATAGATAAAGCGCCCGTCAGAATCTGTATAGTCAACAGCCTTCTTGGCATATTCCTCTTCCGAAAGGTTCTGCCACTCCTTCAGCTGTTCACGAATTACCTCTCCTACTTTAAAAGGCGAATCGGCATCACGCAAATCGTAAGCAGCCTCCTTGTCAATATTGTAGAGAACCTTGTAACCCAGCGAACGACTTGGTGTCTTTCCTGCCGTCATGATACGCAGTGCCTCGCAAGCCATATGGTCTTCGTGGCAGTACATCCACGAGAGCAGACGTCCGTCGCTCAAACTATTCCATTCGTCTTCTGAACAATCCTCATAGCCAAAGGTATGGACAATATCCGCCAAATTAGATGACGGACGGTTGACCAAGAATGGAATGTCTGCGTCTATCTCATAAACAAACCTCAGGATAGCGATACGTCCGTCAAGTTTGCTTTCCTCAGAGAAATAGCTACGCAAGCGACTGACATCGGCCTTTGAATGCGATTCCAAATAAAGATACAGCGTATCATTCGGATTAGCCAAAGCTATTTTGTATTCGTCCTGATAGCTCAGCACCGAGATAGCAGCACTATGCACGTCATCACACAAGTTGCCTCGAACGTCCTTATACGGATAAGTCGGTTCCATCACATAGACAGCAGCCATCAAACCTGCATGCTGGTCGACAGGATAGCGGTTGACAACTATATCCTTGACGGCAGAACTGAGTTTCACGTTACCGCACTGTTCCAGCCAACCAGCGATACGACCATTATATAAATAGTTGATGGACAACCGCTCGTTATCCAATAACAGGGGAATCAATTCGTGAACATTATCTGCTACAAGGTTCTTCTCCGGATCAACGATGAAACTACGATACTTCAGAATAGGTGAAGACATATCGATTTTCACATCTTCGCCCAAGAACCAGCGCTCCACTTCATCATAGCCCCAACGTGTCTGAGGATTCACCGATGTCAGTCCCTGCACTATCATCTTCACACGATCAGGCAGTTCGTTGATTCGCGGCAAACGTCCTTCGTTCTTCTTGCGCATCATTACACGCTCGTTCTGACTCAGCGGATTCTCACCTAACCAGAGCGTCATCAGCGTGATACCCAACGAATAGAAGTCAACAGCAGGGGTAATCTCCACCTCACCGTCAATGACATCGTTGTACATCTCAGGAGCAGCATAAACCGGTGTACGGGCCTGTGTGGTACGATGTACTTTTTCGTCGCCTTCCAACACACTGGAGATACCGAAATCGCCCAAAACAATTTCCTTGTGGTCAGCCTCGCGGAAGAAATAATTGCCTGGCTTGATATCCTTGTGAATGATGTTGCAGTTGTGGCAATATGCTAATGCAGCGGCGGCCTGTAAGGCTATGCGACGGAACTGGTTGAAATCGCCGTCAAGGTCGTATTCATTTAGCGTACCACCACGCAGATATTCCATCAACTCATAGTCGCGATTCTTACCGTCGACATATGTTTTGCCATAGTCGTATACCCGGACTATCATCTCCATACCGATATTCTGGATGATGCGCATCAGCGTCTTCTTGATAGTAAAGTTGGGATAGTACACTTTCAGCACGCGCTGTCCTTCTTCGCCTTCAACCAAGAACACCTGAGCCTCGCCGGAATTGTCGCTCAGGCACTTGATGCTTCTATACATTCTGCCTTTCAAAAGGAACTCTACGTCACCACCCGTCTGGCCTTGAGTATTCTCTCCTGGACGGATAGTCATCTCTCCATTGCCGCTGGCAGCAGGCTGACTTGAAGTGACGCGTACCGTCACCGTAGTAGTACCATTCGCTACAGGCTCTGCACCTCTAAAGGTCTTATCGTCCATATATTATTTATCGTCTTTTATTTCAGCGTTAGAATTCTTACCTAAAACCACCCATTTGCCTCCCATCTGGGGCTTCGCACAACCACAGGGGCTGCTATGCATAGCATGTTTGTAGTTACACACCCAAGCCAGACGCACACCAACGGGCTTACTGGCCATTGCATAGTTGCGAGCCTTTGCAGGGGAAGGACATGCCGGAACGGCCAGTTTGTCGAGAATGGCCGACAACATTTTAATCTTTACAGCTTTCTGCTCTTCCAACTCTTCCTTGGTCATACGCTTCGTCTCGGGCTTCGGAATGATGGGATTCTCAACACCTTCGTCCTGGGCCAATAAAGTCAGCACACGCTCGCGCAACTTATTATTAGCCTGTTCGCGCAGGATATCACGCTCAGAATTGTAAGGTAGGGCGTTTTCCAGCTTCGAGAAGTCCTGTACAATCTCCACCAGTTCCTGATAGTCTGGATTGTGCTGCAACTCCTTTACCAGCATACGGGCCTCTTCCGTCAGTGCCGTACCGCATTTCTTACAGAATGCAAAGTCATTCAGCGTGTGACACGTCGGACAGACGATACCGCCTCGTGGACTGCCACATTCAGGACAGTAGGCTTCATTGCCTGACAATCGGGCTCCGCAATAGGAACAAACGTCCTTGCGGATATAGTGGTGACACACTTCGCAGAAATCTGCGTCTGGATCCATCTCTGCTCCGCAGTGGGGACACGCCATTTTGTTGATAGGCTGACCACACTGGGCACAGAACATAGCTTCTGGCTCGTTAACAAACCCACAATAGGGGCAAGCTTTACCAGCAGCCTGCCGCTGTTGTTGTTGCATTTGCATGGGTTGGTCTTCCCGTGGAAGTTCCATCTCCCTTTGTAGCGTTTGAGTGCGAACTGTACGTTGCGTCTTCTCTATATTATTGTCGTTCATCATACATATGGTAGTAATAATGTTTGCAAAGTTACTAAATATTTTTTAATTCCAACAAAAAACCGGCGTAAATTTACATTTACGTCGGCATTTTTTTGTTTTTAAGCAATTATTCTTACCACAAAGGCAGTCGTTCGGCCTTCGGAATGAACATTTTATCACCTTCTTTAACACCAAAAGCGTCGTACCACATATCAATATGAGGCAGGGCTCCATTAACTCTCCAACGACCCAGTGAGTGGGGGTCGCTTTTGGTACGATTACGGATTTCAGCTTCCGTCACATTGCCAGCCCAGACACCAGCATAGGCCAAGAAGAAGCGCTGGTCAGCCGTCAGTCCGTCAATGACTAGTAACGGATTGCGCTTGGTGGCATTCTTGTAAGCATACCAGGCAACCTGCAAGCCACCATGATCGGCCAAGTTCTCGCCCAGCGTCAAACGACCATTGGCATTGAGGTCTGGCAACACCTTAATCTTTGAGAAGAAGTCGGCATACTTGTCCGTACGCGATGTAAAGTTCTTTCCATCTGCTTCCGTCCACCAGTCGTGCATATTTCCGTCCTTATCATACTGGCGTCCTTGGTCGTCAAATCCGTGTGTCATTTCGTGACCGATTACGACACCGATAGCGCCATAGTTAAAGGCATCATCAGCAGTCGGATCAAAGAACGGAACTTGCAGAATACCAGCAGGGAAACAGATTTCATTCGTAGTGGGGTTATAGTATGCGTTCACCGTCTGCGGAGTCATGTGCCACTCGTCTCTGTCAACAGGTTTCCCTGCTTTATGTTCTATCTGCCAGGCAACCCAGAAGCGGCGGCACTCCTTCATATTCTCATAGTAAGATTTTTTCGCATCAATCTTCAAATCAGACAGATCCGTCCAACGGTCAGGATAACCAATCTTCACATAGAAGGTATTCAGCTTCAGCAGGGCATTTACTTTCGTCGAATCGTCCATCCAGTCCTGAGCAGCAATGCGCTCACCAAGTGCAATACGCAGGTTCTCCACCAGCGTCTTCATACGTTCCTTCGACGAAGCGGGGAAATACTTCTGCACATAGATGCGACCCAAAGCCTCACCCATCACGCCTTGCACCTGATTGGTGGCACGACGCCAAAGGGGATGATCTTCCTTGCGACCAGACATCACCTTGCCGTAGAAGTCGAAATTAGCCTCGCGGACTTCGTCGTTCAATAGCCCTGTCGAACCGTCGATAATCCCCCACTCCATCACGTCACGATATTCAGCGGGCTTCATCGTGGCAAACAACTTGTCGGCAACGGCCATGAATTCAGGCTGTCCGACGACCAACTGCTGCATGTGCTCGCTCTTCATACCCATTGCCAAGCCCTGCTTCTCCAACTGGAAGTGAGGATAGCGGCTCTCAAACTCCTGCAACGTCATTTTGTTATAGTTGGCCTGCGGGTCACGCAGTTCCGTACGCGACTTCGAAGCCTTGGCCAAAGCCGTCTCAACCTTCATGATGTTCTTCATCTTCTGCTCGGCAGCACCTTTCTTGAAGCCAAATAGCTGGAACATGCGGACGATATGCTTCTTATACGCCTCACGAATCTTCGTAGTAGCCTCGTCAGTCTCCAGATAATAGTCCTTCTGCCCCAACGTCAGACCGCCTTGGAAAATATTGACGATATTCTCCGTAGCGTTTTTCTCGTCAGCAGCAATATAGGAGTTGAAGAATTCCTCTGAACCATAGGGTGCCAATTCCAGTTGGATGGCAAACAGCTGATCCTTGGTCTTGGCAGCCTCCAGACGCTTGATAAGGGGCATCACAGGCGACAGGCCTTCCTGTTCGCGACGGGCAGAATCCATCGCCAACTTATACAGGTCGCTCAGTTTCTGCTCAATGGTACCATTCTCGTAGCTATTTTCCAATAGTTCCTTCAAAATACCGTTGATTCGTTTGTTGTTATCTTCGGCCAGACGGTCGAAACTGCCGTAGCGTGAATAGGCAGGAGGCAGTGGGTTGGCTTTCATCCAGCCTCCACAGGCATACTCATAGAAATCGTCAGCAGGACGCACGCTCGTATCCAAATCAGCCAGATTGATGCCTGAGCGCAATTGCTGTGCTGACCCCGTAATGGTCATTGTTGCTAATGCCATGATAATCAATAATTTCTTCATTGTTCTATATATTTTAATTCGTTAATTGTTCCAATTCTTCTGAGAGTTTTTCCCAGCGTTCCACCTCTTCGTCGAGAGCTTTCTTCGTCGAAGTATATTCTGTCACAAATTCCATATTCGACGCATTTTCAGGTTTCATCAGCAGGTCGTCGAGTTCCTTCAGGCGACGTTCCATATCACTAATTCTGCGCTCAGACTGCTCGACAGCCTTCTCGGCCTTGCGCAACTGCTTCTGTTGTTCCTTATGCTCGGCATATGACTGGTTCTTTACTACCGGGTGAGCGTTAGTTCCCTTACTGGGAACTGTCTGTTCCCCGGTAGGAAACTGCGAGTTCCCAGGCTGGGAATTTTCAAGCTCCCGGAGCTCTGAAATCTGTTTGCTTCTAAGGAAGTCGTAGATACCTCCCAGATGCTCGCGAATCTTACCGCCTCCGAACTCGTAGATCTTCGTCACCAACCCGTCGAGGAATTCACGGTCGTGGGACACGACAATAGCTGTTCCGTCAAAGGCCTTGATAGCTTCCTTCAGCACATCTTTCGACGCCATATCCAAGTGGTTGGTGGGCTCGTCGAGAATCAGCAGATTGACAGGTTCCAGCAACAGACGAATCATTGCCAGCCTGCTACGTTCGCCACCACTCAACACCTTTACACGTTTGTCCGACTCCTCGCCTCCAAACATAAACGCACCGAGAATATCATTGATTCTCAGGCGCATATCGCCCTTAGCCACATAGTCTATTGTCTGAAATACCGTCAGGCTTTCGTCCAACAGCTGTGCCTGATTCTGGGCAAAATAGCCTATCTGCACGTTGTGGCCAACCTTCAGGTTTCCCTCGAACGGTATCTCGCCCATGATACATTTCACCAGCGTCGACTTACCCTCGCCGTTCTTACCCACAAAGGCCACCTTCTCGCCTCGCTTGATGGTCAGGTTCACGTGGTCGAACACCACGTGGTTATATGCCTTCCTGACG
>JAFSNG010000046.1 GCA_017447515.1 Prevotella sp.
ATAATAGGCATAGCGGCCGTAGGCACTCATCGACGGATTATATTCGTCCGTCTTCGTATAGACCATCACCTCCGATGGTGTGCGTTCGGTGAAGTCACACATCAGCTCTCCCTCGTCGTTACACGTCAGCGCATCGGTCTTGGCCCCCTGCTTCCAGCCTCCACGGTACTTCAGTCGCACCGTAGCCTTGGGGATGGGCTGTCCTGTGCGTGCGTCGACAACGACATAACGCATTTGCTGTTCGGGCATGGCCTGCGACATCAGTCTCACACCCGACACGAAATACAGTTCCCGCGACGTTTCAGTCTGGGGCGACGACCATTCTATCATGTAGACGCCAGGCTCCAGTCCGGGCAGTTCCACGGAGTCCTCAAAACTTTCGTAGTCCTGATGGCCGCTGAAATGCAATGTCCGCGTCAGGTCTGCCCGCAGCGTCAGGTGCGACTTCATCTTCTTATAGTCTTTCTCGTTGTCAGGATTCAGGTCCGTATCGCCCTTCAGGTTTGTGCTGTACACCTGCATCGTCAGCGTCTCAATATTCCGCAACGACGTCAGCTTGACAGTCTGCGGTTCCTGGGGCATCGCCACCCGATGAGGCATACTGGCCCTGAATGTCGGACGTGTCATGTCGGTTTCTTCGTTACGCAACCAGTTGGCACGCTTCCATGAACCCCACTTCTTCAACGACTCACGCAGATAGGTGATGCGTTCCTTGACGGCAGCCTCGTTGTCCTCGTTCATCATCTCCAGACGCTTGATGGCTATCTCGCAGGCTTCGGGCAGGTCACCATATACCGCTGCCAGCGAGTCCAGCGACGTCTTGTCGTTGAAGGTTTCAACACCCGTCAGACACGCAGCCCTGCGGTTGCCCGTCTTCGAGTAGTATTCGTGCAACCACTGCCAGGCATCCAACGTCCGACCAACCACACTCAGCAGGTCGTCATCGTAATACGTCTTGCTGTCCTTGCCTTTGATGACGAAGGGTTCATACGGCTCGGTCTTCACCTTGGCCAAAGCCTCTGGCTGCGACATGGCCTGCTGCCTGTATTTCGCTGCCTTGTCGGCCGATTCCTCGCCCAACGTACGACCATTGTCCTCGTAAATCTGCGACAATACGGTATGATATACAGCCTTCAGCGCCACGTCCTGCGTAGCTTCGGCTTCTTTTTCCAACCGCACGACAGCTGGTTGCAACGAGTCGGGAGCTATCTGTGCCTGCAGACGGGCGTATGACAGGGTAGCCTTCAGCAGTTGGCCGTAGGCCCGCTCTTTCTGAGCCTTCGCCTCTATCTTTTGCAGATGCTCCATCGCAGTCTTGGGCAGGTCCTTATTCTGGGCTTGCTCCACCTGCTTCCACAGATCCTGATATGTCTGACTAAATATTCCCATAGGTACCAGCAGCATGACTGCCAATAATACAAAAAAATTCCGTTTCATAGTGCGTATCATTAATACTAAGGTACAAAAGTACGAAATAATTATCAATTTCCCATTATCAATTATCAATTATTAAGCATCTTTGCCAATAGATAACGCTTTGCACCACCCCACGAATGGCCAGATAGAGCAACATCGACAGCCACAATCCGTGGTTTCCTATCAAAGGCATTAACAAGATGACAGCAACGAAAAACACCCCTGCGCCAACGACCGACGACAGCAACATGCCACGTGTCTGGGTAATACCGATGAAGATGCCGTCCCATATAAAAGCGCTTACTCCAGCTATGGGAATCAGCCACGCCCACCACACATAGTCTTGCGAAGCCTGAACCACACCGGCATCATCCGTCAACAGACGCAGAAAGGACAAGCCACCCAGGGTGTAGAGCGTCGTAAAAATCACTGCCACCCCTGCTCCCCACACAAACAACCTTCTCACAGTTTCCCTGAAGGCCGTCCCGTTGTGTGCTCCCCAGTAGCGGCCTCCCAAAGCCTCTCCAGCATAGGCAAAACCATCCAGAAAATACGAAAACAACAGATACAACTGCATCAGCAAGGCATTGACAGCCAGGATGGTAGCACCCTGCCGCGCGCCCATCGACGTAAAATAGAGGTTCACAGCCACGAGACACGTTGTACGTAAGAAAATGTCGCGGTTGACACGGAGAAAAGCCAGCCACGGGGATTGTTCCTCTGTGCCAGGCGTCGCACCAAGGGACTGACGTTCCGTATCTCGAAGTATCCTTCCGTAATATTTCCTCAACAGTCCCCAAGCCGTCAGGAATCCTGCATATTGTGCTATAACAGTACCCATTGCCACACCTTCTATCTTCATGCCCAGTTCATAGACCAGCACCAGCGATGCCACGATATTCACCACATTCTGCATGATGCTAATAAGCATCGGCAGACGGGTGTTCTGCATGCCGATAAACCAGCCGCTCAGGGCATAGAGTCCCAACATGGCAGGGGCTCCCCATACCACTATATTATAATAGGTGACCACCAGCGGCCTGACATCCTGCGTAGGACCCATCAGCCACAGTATCCCCTCACGCAAAGGCCATTGCAGCACCACCATTACCGCCGCTACCGAAAAAGCCACCGTGAGCGACTGCCTCAAGAGTCGTCTCGTCTCCCTCATATCGCGCCGCCCTCGTGCCTGGGCTGTCATGCCGCTGGTTCCCATTCTCAGGAATCCGAACACCCAATAGACCAGGTTAAATATCATCGCCCCCACGGCAATGGCTCCGATGTATGCGGCTTTGCCCATGTGGCCCACGATGGCTGTATCCACCAGTCCCAACAGCGGCACGGTGATGTTCGTAACAATGGCCGGCAGGGCTATTTTCAGTATTTGTTGGTCCCTATAGTTCATTTTTCTTGGCAAAGATAGTGTTTTTTTCGCAAAAAAGCACTATCTTTGCAGAAACTTTGAAACTATACAACGAAAAAATGATCAATCGCGAGCTATTACAACCCCAGAGCATCGTCGTCATCGGAGGGTCGAGCAACGTCCACAAACCCGGTGGCGCCGTCGTAAGAAATATTCTGCAGGGAGGATTCCAGGGAACCCTGCGCGTGGTAAATCCCAAAGAAGACGAGGTGCAGGGCATCAAGGTGTTCCACGATGCCAAGGAACTGCCGCCCACTGAACTGGCCATCCTTGTCATCCCGGCCAGACTGTGTCCCGACACTGTTGAACTGCTGGCACGCGACAAGGCTACCAAAGCGTTCATCATCATCTCTGCCGGTTTTGGCGAAGAGACGAAGGCCGGTGCCGAAATGGAACAACGCATCCTTGACACCTGCGCCCAATACGGTGCGGCGCTCATCGGTCCAAACTGCATCGGACTGCTTACCCGCAACCACCATTCGGTATTCACCAAACCCATTCCCACGCTCAATCCCAAGGGTGTCGACTTTGTCTCGGGCTCCGGTGCCACGGCGGTATTCATCCTCGAGAGTGCCGTCATCAAAGGTCTGCAGTTCAACAGCGTCTGGTCTATCGGTAATGGCAAGCAGATTGGCATCGAGGACGTGCTGCAATACATGGATGAGCACTTCAATGCCGAAACGGATTCACTTGTAAAGTTACTCTATATAGAAAACATTTCCAATCCCGACAAGCTGCTGTTCCATGCCAGCTCACTCATCCGAAAGGGCTGTCGCATAGCAGCCATCAAGGCAGGGTCGTCGGAGAGCGGCAGCCGTGCAGCATCGAGTCATACGGGAGCCATCGCCTCCAGCGACTCCGCCGTCGAAGCACTGTTCCGCAAGGCGGGCATCGTACGCTGCTTCAGCCGTGAGGAACTCACCACCGTAGGCTGTATCTTCACCCTGCCGCCGCTCAAAGGCCGCAACTTCGCCATCGTCACTCATGCCGGAGGCCCTGGCGTCATGCTCACCGACGCGCTGTCGAAGGGTGGCCTCAACGTCCCGAGTCTCACCTCCGACCTCTCACCTCTCACCGCTAAATATGCCGACGAACTGAAGGAACAGCTCTTCCCCGGCTCTGCCGTTGCCAACCCCATCGACATCCTTGCCACGGGTACCGCCGCCCAGCTCGGACTGGCCCTCGACTACTGCGAACACAAGTTCGACAACATCGACGCCATTGCCGTCATCTACGGCACACCGGGACTCTCCACGCTCTACGAAGCCTACGAGACGCTGCACCAGAAGATTCTCGAATGCAAGAAACCCATCTTCCCCATTCTCCCCAGCCTCCATACCGCAGGCCCCGAGGTGGCGGAATTCCTGCAGAAGGGCCACGTCAATTTCTCCGACGAGGTAACGCTGGCCACCGCCCTGTCGCAGGTCATGAACACCCCCGCACCGGCACCACCCGAGGTACAACTCTACGGCATCGACATCTCGCGACTCAACAAAATCATCTTCGGCATCGAGGAAAACGGCTACGTACCGCCTCAGACCGTCCGCGACATACTCTCCTGTGCCGGCATCCCCCTCGTTCCCGAACTCGTCGCCACCTCCAAGGACGAACTCACCGCCTTCGCCCAGCGCGTCGGCTATCCCGTCGTTGCCAAAGTCGTCGGACCCGTCCACAAGAGCGACGTCGGCGGTGTCGCGCTCAACATCCGCACCCCCCAGCACCTCGCACTCGAGTTCGACCGCATGATGCAGATTCCCGGTGCTACGGGCGTCATGGTCCAGAAGATGCTCCGTGGCACCGAACTCTTCATCGGAGCCAAATACGAGGAACGCTTCGGCCATGTCGTGCTCTGCGGACTCGGCGGCATCTTCGTCGAAGTGCTCAAGGACGTCCGCTCCGGTCTCGCGCCGCTCACCTATGGCGAGGCCTTCTCCATGATCCACGGCCTGCGAGGCTACAAAATCCTCCAAGGCACGCGCGGCCAGCAGGGCATCAACGAACAGAAATATGCCGACATCATCGTCCGTCTCTCTACCCTACTCCGTTTCGCCACGGAGATTAAGGAGATTGACATCAATCCCCTCCTGGCCGATGCCGACGATGTCGTCGCCGTCGACGCACGCATCCTCATCGGGAAATCATAATATTGAGCACCATATCGTCCGTCTTACACATCGCCTCGGCACCGATGCTCGTCAGGTTCCGGATGCACTTGTCAACGGAGTCGTCAACGATACCCTCCTCCGACGATACGCATTTGCCCTCCATTGCCAACAGCGAAGAGAGCATCGCCGTAGAGACACCGGAAGTGATCTTCAGCGAACACGAGGGCTTGGCACCGTCGCATATCATGCCCGTGAGGTTGGCAATCATGTTCTTCACCGAATAGCAGATGCGCTCATAGTCACCCCCCATGAGATAGGTGATGCCACAGCTGCTGCCTATCGAGGCCACCACGCAACCGCAGAGTGCAGAAAGCTTGCCGAGGCTCTGCTTGATGTAGATAGCCGTCAGATGACTGAGCATCAGTCCCCGAAGCAGTTCCTCTTCGGTATTCTCATTCTCCTTGGCATACACGCAAACGGGATTCGTGGCACAGATACCCTGATTGCCACTGCCCGAATTGCTCATCACAGGAATCAGCGCTCCACCCATACGGGCATCGCAGGCAGAAGCCGTACGGGAAATGATGTGCGAAAAGATACTGTTGCCGAAGATACCTTTTGCCAGCGGACGGTCGATGGTCTTGCCGAGGTTATGGCCGTAGTTGCCTTTCAGGGCCTCGCGCGCAGCATTCATATTATACTTCCGCGCCTCCTCGATGAAACGTATCTCCTCCAGCGGGGCGGTGGTGGCAAAGTCGTACACCAGTCGCATATTGAGTGCTATCTCGTCAGGATTACCATCAGAACCGGCATTTCTTGAATAGCTGGCATCGCCCGATACGAAATGGGTATGACTGCCGGCAATGATCGCCTTCTCGCTCTTGTTGCCAGCCGTAACGGTCACCTCGATATAAAGCTTATCACATTCCCCCTCCTTCAGGCCGATAGCGATACGGTTCTCGCCGATATACTTCTTCCCCTCTTCCAGTGCCTCAGGCGTCATGTCTTTCAGCACTTCCAACTGATAGTCGCTCTTGCCGATGAGTGCTCCCAACGCGATGGCGATGGGCAGTCCGATCATGCCTGTGCCTGGTATTCCCACGCCCATGGCATTCTTCAGGATGTTGGCACTCAGCAGTGCCTCTATCTTCTCCGGGCGACAGCCCAGCTGTTCCGTTGCCTTTGCCGTACACAGTGCGACAGCCATCGGTTCCGTACACCCGATGGCCGGCACCACCTCCTGATGCACCAGTGCGATAATCCGTTCGCGCGTCTCCTTATTTACCATTGTTCTTATAATTGATGCGACAAATATACAAAGTTTTTCTTAAACCGCCAAATTTTAGAAAGACATTTATGCATTCTGCCGGCCATTACGACCACGTCGTGCATGGGATATGGGGCTGTTTCCTTCTCTCTTTGAGCGTGTGGCGATGCAATCTGACAAACGACTATAAAAAAATGGGTCCGCCGTTTGGTGGACTCGTTTTTTATTCGTACCTTCGCGGCGGAAATCAAAAAATCAACGATCATGACTATGACCAAAAAGACTTTATTAAGCATGTTTGCCCTGATGATGGGTTGGCAGATGGCTGTTGCACAGGAAGCAACAAAATGCTGTGACAACAAGTCGGCAAAGAGCATCGTGATATTGTACGAAAACGACGTGCATTGCGGCATTGACGGCTATAAGAAACTGGCCGGACTGCGTGATGCCATCAACCATTCGGATACGGCCTACGCGGGAGCGGTGTGCGTGGGCGACTTCCTGCAGGGCAACACCACGGGAGCCATCTCGAAGGGACAGTATATTGCCGACATCATGCGGCTGATGGACTATCACGCCCTGACGCTGGGCAACCACGAGTTCGACTACGGTGTGCCGCGCATGAAGGAGCTGCTGGAGCAGATCGGAGCGCCCGTCGTCAGCGCCAACTTCTACGAGACCGGTGCCCCTGAGCCTTACTATGCGCCCTACGTCATCCATCAGTACGGCAACAAAAAGGTGGCCTTCGTCGGAGCTACCACGCCCGAGACGATGGTGCTCGAGGGCTATGCGTTCTACGACACCAACGGCATCCTGCTCTACGACCTGAAGGCGAAGACGTTCTACCAACTCATCCAGCAGGCTGTGGACAAAGCCCGCAGCGAGGGTGCCGACTACGTGGTGCTGCTGTCGCACGTTGGTGAGACCACGCAGTCGCTGGGATTCAACTCCCACCTGCTCGTGAACAAAACGCGCGGCATTGACGTGGTGCTCGACGGACATTCCCATGAGATATTCGAAGGTGTGCCTGTGAAGAACCTCGACGGCCGTGAGATTGCCGTCACGCAGACGGGAACGCAGTTTGCCAACGTCGGTAAACTGCTCATCACCCCCGACGGCCGCATGACGACGCACCTCATCAAGACCAAGGACATTCCCTACGAGGACGTCAAGGTCACTGCCGCCACGGACAGCATCCACAAGCTGGTGAATGCCGTCACGTCGGAGGTGGTGGCACATAGCGACTATCGCCTCGTGGTGACTGACGCCAACGACCAGATGATGGTGCGCGGACAGGAGACCAATGCCGGCGATATCGTGGCCGACGCCTATCGTCACGCCATGAAGGCTGACATCGGCATGGAGAACGGCGGCGGCATCCGCAACGACATCAAGGCAGGCGACATCACTTACGGTGACATTATCGGCATGTTGCCCTACGACAATACACTGCGCCGCATTGCCGTCAGCGGCGAACAGATACAGGCCATGCTGACACGTTGTACGGCGATGGTTCCCGTGCTCGACGGCAACTTCCCGCAGGTGTCAGGCCTGCGCTTCACCATCCATAGCAAGAGCCACCGCGTCAGCGACATTGAAGTGTTGCAGGCCGACGGCAGCTATAAGCCCATCGACCTGCATCACACCTACAGCGTGGCACTGACTAACTACAACCACGATGCAGGCGGTTTCTTCGACTGTTTCAAGAAGTGTCCCGTACTCCAGGAGAGCACGCTGCGCTACTACGAAGCCCTGTCCGACTACCTCGGCAAGGTTCTCGGCGGCACCACGGGCAAGACCTATGCCGAGCCTCAGGGCCGCATCCGCATCGTCAACGACTAATATCGCTTACTTGCGCTGGGACTCCGTCTCCTGACGCTTAGCGCGATAGTAGCGGTCGACAAAGTCAATCTGCTCGCGGTTGGGCACCATGATGAGCGAGGCACCATTCGCAAACTGCATCGTCGTAGGCTTGCTCTCGTCGAACGTCGGCCAATAGGGCAGACCCTTGCCGTTGGGATTCAGCGCTTTGGCAAAGTTCACCCAGTACTGCTGGAGAATTTCTGCGACAGCGGCCTCAGCTGGATACTGGTCAGCCTGCGTCAGGAACTGGCCGTTCAGATACATGATATCGTCGGCATGAGCCACACCGCGACGGCGGGGGTCCTGCGAGAAGCTCGTCGTGGAAGGCTGGGCCAGATAGGCCGCATAAGCCGCACTCTTGCCCGTCTTGGACTGCAGGTTTACCCATGCGTATGACGGCCACGCAAAACCCATGTCGCGGAAAGCATCGCCAAAGCCATGCCAAGCTTCGTCGTCGGTAGTGCCGGGATAGAACCGCAGCGCCTCGTCGGCCCAGTCGCCGAAGATGCCCTTGACGGTCTTCTGATAATTCTCAACGGTGATGTCGCGGGGTGCAAAGAGGGCACCCTCGTCGCTGTTGGTCATCACAATGACGGGAACATCATTATATTCACCACGCTCGTAGAGGCGGTACTGGTCGTCGCAGATGACATAGCCGTCGACGCAAGGCCAGAAGCCTGCAAAACCCACGTCACCGTCGCACAACGCCATCGCATCCATCTTGCGCAATTGCTTGAGGTTCTTTTTCTTCAGGTGCTGCTGGAATGCCAGTCCCTGCGCTTCGGCACCCTTCTGCGAGGCATCCAGACCCAGCGAACGCGGTTGGTCGCTCCACGGTGCAAACGAGCCGCCGCTATGGCTGATGCAGGCACGGAACAAGCCCTTGGCCAACGGCGAGCCACACAGCATGCTGCAACTGATGGCACCAGCCGACTCACCGAAGATGGTGACCTTCGACGGGTCGCCGCCGAAGTTGCGGATGTTACGCTGCACCCACTGCAGGGCATAGATCTGGTCGAGCAGTCCGTAGTTGCCGGAGTGGCCGTCGGGCGATTCCTTGGTCAGTTCCGGATGGGCCATGAAGCCCAGCGCACCCGTACGATATTCAATGCTGACAATGACGACACCACGCATGGCCAAATGGCTCCACAGGTCGCCACCATACCATTCCGTCTGGAATCCGCCACCATGAATCCATACCATCACGGGCAGCATGTCGCTGGTGCTCGTGGCAGGCGTGGCAATGCCCAGATAGAGGCAGTCCTCGCTCATCGTGTCTGCCGTGCGATCAGGGCGTGTAGGCTGCGGGGGAAGCGGTCCGAACTTGTCGCAGAGGCGGACGCCCTCCCACGCCTTGGCAGGCTGCGGAGCACGCCATCGCAGGTCGCCTACAGGCGGTGCGGCGTAGGGAATAGCTTTATACACTGCGAGCGAACCTTCGAGTACACCTTGTACGTCGCCCGTCTCTACATGTGTCTTCAGGAGCGGCTGCCCCTGCACGTCTGCTGCCGTCATTGTCTGGCACACAAGCGCAATCAGCAGAAAGGAAAAAATAGTCTTCTTCATAGCCTCACTGTTATGATTATGGCTACAAAGATAGTGTTTCTTTAGCAAAAAAACAAATTTTCATGCAGATAATGCAATTTTTTTTGTATTTTTGCACCCGACAATCAGAAACTAAATTCATTACGGAGTCATGAAACATCCTTTATTATATGCGTTTGCAACCAGCTTGTTGATGGCATACGGGCTGCTGGTCACGTCGTGTGGCAAGGAAAAACGTCAGTCGAGAGACCAAGCAAAGTACGAGACGATGATCGTGAAAACGGGGGATATGACTCTCGAACGGCAGTATAGTGCGCGGATGACCGGACGCCAGATAGTAGAGGTGCGCCCGCAGGTGTCGGGATGTATCACTCGCATCCTGACGGGTGAGGGCGAGGCCGTGAAGAAGGGACAGACGCTGTTCGTCATCGATCAGGTGCCGTTCCGTGCGGCATTGGAGATTGCCGTAGCTGCCCGTAAGAGCGCGGAGGCACGGCTGGCAACGGCACGCATGAACTACAACAACGAAGCCCTGCTGAAGGAGGGCAACGTGGTGAGCGACGTGTCGGTACAGACCATGCAGAATGCGCTGTTTGAGGCCGAGGCGGCACTGGCTCAGGCCAAGGCGCAGGAGGTGAACGCCCGCAACAACCTGAGCTATACGGAGGTGAAGAGTCCTGTGAGCGGTGTGGCTTCGATGATTCCCTGGCACGTCGGCTCGCTCGTCAGCAGCACCATCAGCGAACCGCTGGTAACGGTAGCCGACGACTCGGAGATGTACGTCTACTTCAGCATCAGCGAGAACCATGCGCTCGACCTCATTGCGCAGTATGGTTCCATCGAGGAGTTCATCAAGAAGGCCGAGACCGTGAAGCTGCGCATGAACAACGGCAAGGACTACGGCGAGCCAGGCCGTATCAGTGCCATCAGCGGTACTGTCGACGCGCAAACGGGTTCCGTCACGTTGCGTGCCACATTCCCCAACAGCAACCATCTGCTGCATAACGGCGGCAGTGCGACGGTCATCGTACCGACCCACTTCACGGACTGCATCGTCATTCCGCAGGAGGCGACATACGAGTTGCAGAACCGCTCGTTTGTCTACCGCGTCATCAATGGCAAGACGGTGGCAACGCCTGTCAAGCTGTATCCGCAGAACAACGGAAAGCAATACATTGTGGAAGAGGGCATCAGCGTCGGTGATACGATTATCGCTGAGGGTTCCGGCCTGCTGAGAGACGGAATGGAGGTGAAGAATAAATAATTGACAATTGATAATTGATAGTTGATGAACGTTAGGACATTTATTGACCGCCCGATATTATCCGGAGTTATCTCGGTGCTGATGGTGTTCGTGGGCATCATCGGACTGAGCCGTCTGGCGCTGGAACAGTTTCCCGAGATAGCACCGCCTACCGTCCGCGTGATGGCGAGCTACACCGGTGCCAATGCCGAAACGGTGCAGAAGAGCGTCGTCGTGCCACTCGAAGAGGCCATCAACGGCGTGGAAGGCATGATGTATATGACGTCGACAGCCTCGAACAACGGTACGGCGTCGATAGGCATCTTCTTCCGTCAGGGCACCGACCCCAACATGGCGATGGTGAACGTGCAGAACCGTGCCGCCACCGTGCAAGGCCGTCTGCCGAGCGACGTGGTGAAGAGCGGTATCACCGTGCGCAAGCGCCAGACGTCGAACATCAAGCAGATTGCGGTGTATAGTCCTGACTCAACCTTCGACCGCGCATTCCTGGCCAACTATACGAAAATCAACATCGAGCCGCGCCTGAGCCGTATTCCCGGTGTTGGCGAAGTGAACGTGATGGGTGCCGACTATTCGATGCGCATCTGGCTGGACCCGCTGAAGATGGCACGCCACAATCTGACTCCTGCCGACGTGACACAGGTGTTGAACGAGCAGAACGTCGAGGTAGCAACGGGAACGCTGGGTGCCGAGAGCGACAATACGTTCCAGTATGTGCTGAAATACCGCGGCCGCTATGAGGAGGAACAGGAGTATGAAAACCTCGTCATCCGCTCGCTACCCGACGGCGACGTGTTGCGCATAGGAGATATTGCCCGCGTGGAACTGGGGTCGCAGAACTATAACATCATCGGTGAGACCAACGACAGCCCGGGCATCAACATCTCCATCAATCAGGTGGCGGGGTCGAACGCCAACGAAATCATCAAGGAGATAGACCGCGAAATAGAAGAGATACGCCACTCGCTGCCGCCAGGTATCGTCATTGAAGACTTGGAAAGCAAGAAAGACTTCCTCGACGCGTCGATTACCAGCGTCGTGGAGACACTGTTCGAAGCCCTCGTACTGGTCATCCTCGTCGTATGGCTGTTCCTCGGCTCGTGGCGCGCCACCATCATTCCCGCCATCGCCATCGTCGTGTCGCTCATTGCCACACTGGCCGTCATCTATGCCATCGGCTTCTCGCTGAACATGCTGACGCTCTTCGCCCTCGTGCTCGTCATCGGTACGGTGGTGGACGACGCCATCGTGGTGGTAGAGGCGGTGCAGGCAAAATGGGACAGTGGTGAGAGGTTAGAGGTGAGCTCAGCTCTTACTCCTCAGTCAATGACTGCCGACGCCATGCACAACATCACCTCCGCGCTCATCACCACGACGCTCGTCTTCATGGCCGTATTCGTACCCGTCAGCTTCATGGGCGGTGTCACAGGAACGTTCTATACGCAGTTCGGAGTAACCATGGCCATCGCCGTCGCCATCTCGCTATTCAACGCACTGACGCTCTCCCCTGCCCTTTCGGCCATCATCATGCGTGACGCGAAGCTGAACCGCTTCCAGGCGGGCTTCAACCGTATCTTCACGTCGCTCTCCAGTCACTACAAAGGAAGTGTCGCTGGTTTCATCAAGCGCAAGGCGCTCGCCGCCGTACTTGTCGTCGTGGCCATCATCGCTCTTGGCTGGATGGTGAAGACCACCCGTACCGGTCTCGTACCCAACGAAGACATGGGTACCGTATTCATCAACGTCCAAGCCTCTCCAGGCAGCAGCCTGCAGCAGACCTACCATATATTAAAAGAGGTGGAGGCGCGCATCAAGGACCTGCCCCAGCTGCGCATCTATTCGCTGATTGCCGGCAACTCGAACAGCTTCGAGCAGTCGTCGTCGAACGGTAACTTCACGCTGAAGCTGAAGAAGTGGAACGAGCGTACTGCCAAGGGCGACGACGACCAAAGCATCGTGCAGGAAATCTATCGCCGCACGGCAGATATTGCCAACGCTAAGATTCAAGTGAACACGCAGAATATGCTGCCGGGCTTCGGCCGCGTCAACGGCTTTGAGCTGCACGTACAGGACAAGCATGGCGGCACCATCCAGGATCTCTACGACTATACCAACCGACTCATCACGGCCTTGGGCGAACGGCCGGAGATTGGTCGCGTCTTTACCAATTTCTCGCTGAAATATCCGCAATACCGCGTAGAAGTCGACGCTGCCCTCTGCAAGCGCCGCGGCGTCAATCCCAGCGAAGTGCTCTCAGCCCTCAGCGGCTATGTCGGCGGTCTCTACGCCTCCAACTTCGTGCGCTTCACCAAGCTCTACCGCGTCATGGTGCAGGCCTCGCCCGAATACCGCCTCGACACCGAGTCGCTGAACAACATCTTCGTGAAGAACGCGCAGGGCGAGATGTCGCCTATCGGACAGTATATCACCCTCACCCGCGTCTACGGCTCCGAGACGCTTTCACGCTTCAACCTCTTCCCGTCTATTCAGGTCGGAGGAACCGCCGCCGAAGGCTACAGCAGCGGCCAGGCTATCGACGCCATCCGCGAGACAGCCGCCGAGGTGCTGCCCGAAGGCTACGGCTACGAGTTTGGCGGTATGACGCGCGAGGAGGCCTCAGCGCAAAACACTACGGCGCTGGTCTTCGCACTCTGCATCATCTTTATCTATCTGATTCTCTGTGCGCTTTACGAGAGCCTCTTCATTCCGCTGGCCGTCATCCTCAGTGTGCCTTTCGGACTCGCGGGCTCGTTCCTCTTTGCGTGGATGTGGGGACTGGAAAACAACATCTACATGCAGACGGGTCTCATCATGCTCATCGGACTGCTGTCGAAGACTGCCATCCTGCTCACCGAGTATGCCTCGACGCGTCGCCGCGAAGGCATGGGCATCGTCGAAGCAGCCCTTGACGCCGCTGCCGTCCGTCTGCGCCCCATTCTGATGACGTCGCTCACGATGGTCTTCGGTCTTCTGCCGCTGGCCCTCGCCACTGGTGTCGGAGCCAACGGCAATCACTCGCTGGGCGTCGGCACCATCGGCGGTATGGTCATCGGCACCGTCGCCCTGCTCTTCATCGTTCCCGTGCTCTTCGTCATCTTCCAGACGCTTGAGGAACGGTTCACAAAGCGGCATTAGTCGCGGGGTGACGTAATCGTATTGGCAATCTTATCGACGTTCATGCTGCGGGCACTGGCGTCGAAAATGTCCTTGTAGACACCGCCCTGTTGGTAAACCTCGGCAGGGGTGCCGGACTGTACCACGCGGCCTTGCTGGAGGACGTAGATGTAGTCGGCATCAATAATCTGGCCGATATTGTGCGAGATGATGATGACGGTGCGACCCTGCTTGATGGCATCGATGCTGGACTTGATTTGCTCGGTGGCAATGGCATCGAGCGAGGCCGTGGGTTCGTCGAGGAAGATGATGGGCGGATTCTTGATGAACATACGGGCAATGGCCACGCGCTGCTGCTGACCGCCGCTAAGTTGCAGGGCGGCAGTGTCGAAGCCGTGCGGCAACTGCATGATCTGGTCGTAGATGTAGGCTTTCTTTGCGGCCTCAACGACCTGTTCGTGGGTGGCCTCAGGGAAGCCGTACTTGATGTTCTCCTCGATGGTTCCGTCGAAGATATGGTTCTTCTGCAGCACCAGTCCGATGTTGTCGCGCATCCACTGCGTGTCCCACTCGCGAAGCTCGACACCGTCGAGTTTGATGCTTCCCTTTTGCGGTTCGTAGAACTTATCCAACAGGTTGACAATGGTGCTCTTGCCCGCACCGCTCAGTCCCACCAGCGCGGTAATCTTACCGGGCTCGATGTGCATCGACACGTCAAACAGCGCCTGCGTGCCGTTCGAGTAGGTGAAGTCAACGCCGCTTAGCTCAAAGTCGCCATGTACCTCGGCGGGCTTATGACCGCCAGTGGGTTCCACCTCGTGGTCTGCATCCAGAATGCCAAAGAAGCCCTCGGCATAGATGAGCGCGTCGTTCATGTCGTCGTAGATGCGGTGCAGCTGGCGGATGGGCGCACTGACGTTGGCAAAGAGCATCACGTGGTACATAATCTTACCGATAGTCATGCCGGGATAGTCTATCAACACGAGGTAGGCTGTCAGGATAATAATGAGTACGGTACCTATCTGTTCGAGGAAGCTCTTCAGTCCGTTGTAAAAATAGCTTTTCTTACGCGTGTCGAGCTGTAGTCCCGTCATGTTGCGCTGAATGGCGGCCTGACGCTCAGCCTCAATCTGCTCGCGGTTGAACGACTTGATGACGGTGATGCTCTCGATGATGTTCAGAATGCCCTGCGACACGGCCTGATGACCTCCGAAGATGTTACGCCGCCCGCCCTTCATGCGGCACGCCTGAATGTAGGTTACCCAGAAGTAGACGGGGACGATGAACAGTGCAACGAGACCCACGTAGACGTTGGCGGCAAACATCAGTATCAGTGCGAGGACGGCACTCGTAAACAACGGCAGGATTTCGATGAAAAAGTTGTTCACCGTGTTCGACAGCGACATGATACCCCTGTCGATGCGCGATTGCAGCTTGCCCGTCTCGTTGCCCTCGCTGGTAAAGAATGCCAGACGGAACGACAGGATGCGGTCGACGACTCGCAGCGAGAGGTCGCGGCTGACGAGGATGCGCAACTGTTCGCCGTAGTAGCGCTGGAAGAAGGTGACCACCAGGGCCACAAACTCCTTACCCAGCAGTACGATGGTGATGACCGTCAGAATCTTCACCGCGTCACCCCACTGGAAACCGCCTTCCGTCTGTATCAGTGCATTGATGGCATCCACGGCGCGATCAAGCACGACGGCATTCACCTGAGCCATCAGTGAACCTACGAGCGTCAGCACCAGTGTCAGGGTTATCAGCCACCTGTATGGCAGCACAAAGGGCAGGATATTCTTCAGTAGCGACCATATTGTCATCCGCCCCGTTTGTTCGGTTTGTTGTTTTGTGTTAGCGTCCATTGGGGGACAAAGTTACGAATAAACGAGGAAATTACAAAAGAAATTTTGAGTTTTTTCTTGTAAGATTTGCAGGAAACCAAAATAATCCTTACCTTTGCACCCGCAATCAAGGACTGTGCAAACCGAATGCAGAGAGCTTGCTCTATGCTGAGGTGCAGCCAGTTCTCGAAAAGCATGCTTTTCAAGGGGTGCTCACGTGTGTGGGCTGAGATGATACCCTCGGAACCTGATACGGATAATGCCGACGCAGGGATGATGAGTAACACAAAACAACCCCTTATTTAATGTATTAACAAATAAATAAGGTAAAAAGAAAATGAAAAAAATTTTAGTGATGACCGCATTCATGGCAACGGTTGCTACTCATGCGCAAAACACAAAGGCACTGTACGACTCGACACAGGTGGAACAGCTGCAGGAAGTGGTGGTGAAGGGCGTGCGGGCGCAGAAGAATGCACCATTTGCCGTCAGCAACTTCAAGAAGGCCGAGTTGGGCAATTTTTCGAAGACCGGACAGGAACTGCCCATGCTATTCTCGCAGACGCCAGGTGTGATGGCATGGGGCGAGAGCGGACTGGGTATCGGCACGACGCACATGCGCATTCGCGGTGCCGGTGACTCACGCATCAACGTGACACTGGATGGTGTGCCCTTGAATTCACCCGAAGACCAGTGCGTGTTCTGGGCCAACATGAACTCCTATGCATCGCTGCTGGGCTCCGCACAGATACAGCGCGGTGTGGGTTCGTCGACCAATGGTGACGGAGCTTTCGGTGGAACAGTAGCACTGGCCAGTGCCACACCCTCACAGACGCCCACCTTGGAACTGTCGGCATCATACGGTTCGCTGAATACCTATAACGTAGGCGGTAAGCTTTCGACAGGCCTGCTGTGGAAGCACCTCATCCTGGATGGTGCCTACCATACCACAGCCACCGACGGCTATCTGCACGGCACCAGTGCCCGCAGCGGTTCGTACTACGGTGGCTTGACCTATCTGGTGTCAGACAAACTGGTTATCCGATACAAGAACATCGGCAACTTCGAGCGTACGGGTCAGGCTTGGAACGGTGTGACGGCAGGTAACAACGACTATAGTCTGATGGACGGGTGCTATGACGACGGCTCGTGGACTTACACCACTGCAACGGGTATCAAGGGTTACGACGACCTGCGCAACGTTGGTCTGGGCAAGTACAATTCGCTCTACGAACGTCTGGTGACTGACGACAACGGTCTCTTCGTTCAGGATGCAGACGGCAACTATCAGACGGAGCGTTATAAAATGGCCGACGGCACCTTGTGGGACAAGACCACCGACAACTTCTGGCAGAACCACAACATCCTGTCTGCGGCTTGGGACATCGACGAACACTGGTCCACTTCGGCCTCGCTGCACTACACCTACGGTTACGGCTACTATGAGGAGTTCCGCTACAAGAACAAGTTGGCGAAATTCGGACTGGAGAACTTCATCGACAGCAACGGCAAGAAGTACAAAAAGATGGACTTTGTGCGCAAGAAGGGACTGGAACAGCACACCTACGGCCTCGTGTGGAATGCCAACTACAAGGACGACTGCTGGGACGTCATCGGCGGACTCTCCGTGCAGAACTACGACGGCTACCACTTCGGATACCTGACATACATCGAGAACAGTGAGCTGAGCAATCTGCTGCTTCAGGATGGCAGATACAAATACTACGATTCGCCTGCCCACAAACAGGATGGTAACATCTTCCTGAAGGCGGCCTACAATATTAATAAGATGTGGACGGTTTTTGCCGATGTGCAGTACCGCCACGTAGGTTTCCAGACCAGCGGCTATAACGACAAGTACTATACCGACGACGACGGCGTCATCCACAAGCATATGCTCGACATCGACAAACACTATCACTTCTTCAATCCCAAGGCAGGCTTCTCTTGGAATAGTGGTCCCCACCGCGTCTATGGTTCTGTGGCCATCAGCCATCGTGAGCCGGAGCGCAACAATTTTACGGATAACGGCTCCTACCCTGCCCCCAATGCCGAGAAACTGACAGACTACGAATTAGGATATACACTGAATGCCGACAATTGGCGCTTTGGCATCAACGGCTACTTCATGAACTACACCGATCAGTTTGTACAAACGGGTGAAGTGTCAGACATCGGTGAGAACCTAACCACCAACATCAAGGACTCCTACCGCCTGGGCGTAGAGCTGCAGGCAGGCGTTGATGTAACCAAGTGGCTCACCATCGAGGGTAACGCCGCCTTCAGCAAGAACCGCATCAAGGACTTCGACGAGAAAGTACAGGTGGACTGGGGCGACTTCGAAACCATCCATTACGACAACTCGACGCTGGCTTTCTCGCCGTCGACATTGCTCAACGGTTTCGTCAACTTCCATTGGCGTGGCATCCAGGCTACGTGGCACACCAATTTCGTCAGTCGTCAATATCTTGACAATACCGAGTGCGAGGACCGCTCGCTGCCGTCGTTCAGCGTTTCGAACGTAAACATCAGCTATACGCTGGATTGGTCAAAGGTCTTTAAAGAGACTGTCATCGGCCTGTCGCTGAACAACGTCTTCAACCGTCACTATGTTGCAGGCGGCTGGGTTTACTCAGCTATTCTCAGCGGTTCACACCCCAACGACAACCGCTACTACCAGATTGGCTACATGCCGTCAGCCGGTTTCACCATGATGGGCAACATCACGCTTCGATTTTGACCTTTGACTTTTAAACGTTATGGCAGATTTCTTGCAATCTCACTGGCTCGACCTGTTTACCACGATACTCGGACTGATATACATCTGGCTCGAGTATCGTGCACATATCGCCCTGTGGGTAGTAGGCGTCGTGATGCCGGCATTGGACGTCTGGCTCTATTGGAGTCACGGACTCTACGGCGACGCGGGCATGGCGTGCTACTACACCTTTGCGGCACTCTACGGTTTCTACGTGTGGAAATACAAGAAGACGCGCAAGAAGCACGAGTCGCTGCCCATCATTTATATGCCGCGCGACAAGTATCTGCCCGCCGTCGTATTCTTCTTCGCGGCATGGGGCATCACCTATTATATATTAGTGACGTGGACCAATTCTACCGTGCCCGTGCTCGACTCGTTCACCAACGCCCTCTCGATAGTTGCCTTGTGGGCATTGGCACGCAAGTTCGTCGAGCAATGGCTGTTCTGGATTGTCGTCGACGCAGTATGCTGTGGGCTCTACATCAATAAGGGCATCCCTTTCAAGGCACTGCTCTACGGTCTTTATGTCGCCATCGCCATTGCTGGTTATTACAAATGGAAGTCGCAAGCGAAAACCGTCAAGCGCGACCAAAAGCTCACTTTTTCGTAACTTTCTTACGCACAGGAATGAAAATTTATTCTCATTCCTTTCGCTAAATCGAAATTTTGCACTATCTTTGCACACAAATAATGAATAGCAGTTATGAAATCTGACAACCACCTGCTTATGAGATGTTTGTTGGCCCTGTTGGCCATGCTGATTTCTGTCACCATGCAAGGACAGACGGAGACACCTGTGCCTGAGGGCAAAAAACCGTTTTACGTCAACCACTACGGCTGTGCTGCGGGCCACTATCTGCTCAACCCCAAGGACTACGAGGGGCCGTATGCCATCTTCGCCGACGCCGACAAACGAGGTAAGCTGACGAAGCTCGGCCGTGACATCTTTGGCCGTCTCGACCTGTTGCGACAGGAGGCTTGGAACCGTTCCGGCGAGATGACTGCCGAGGGTGGCAGGATGATGCGCCAGCAGGTGCAGCAGCTGCTCAGCCAGTTTCCAACCATGTTCACTCCCGACTGCTATGTCGACATTCGCAGCATCATGCAGAACCATTGTATTCAGATGGCTAACGAGGTAGGTGTGGAGATGGCTCGCCACTTCCGTTCCGACCGCATCAGCGTCAAGGCGTCGCACAAGAACCAGCCCTGGCTCAATGCTCAGGACAAGGACCTCCTTGCCGAGCGTGACGACTCGCTGACCATGGAACGCTATAACCGCTTCACCATCCTCAACAGTGGGGCAGGACGACTGATGCGCGCGCTCTTCAACGACCAGAACTACGTCGTTGCCAACATCGACGCTCCTGCACTGAGCCAGCAGCTTTACATTCTCTCGCAGAACATCCACCAGACGGAACTCGGTAAGACGACAAACCTCGACGACCTGTTCGACACCGACGAAATGCAACGCCACCAGCGCCGACAAAATGCCTGGAGCTACATCTGCTACGGCAACTGCACCCTCAACGGAGGTCATCAACCCTACATACAGCGCGAACCGCTATGGAACATGATACACATGGGAGACAGCATCATGAAGGTCGACTACCCCGTGTTCAATCTGCGCTATACAAACCAGGGCGTGCTGCTCTCATTGGCTAGTCTCATGGAGCTCGACGACTGCGGCGTGGCCACCGCCAACCTTGACAGTCTCGATGCTCTCGGATGGATTGACACCCGCATAGCCCCTCCAGGCGGTAGCATCATGATGATTCACTACCGTCGCGACAAGAACGACGACGACCCGCTCATCAAGGTGATGTTCAACGGTCACGAAGCCCGTCTGCCCTTCAAGAGCGACTGTGCTCCCTACTACCATTGGAACGACGTGAAACGCTACTACCTGCGCAAGCTCTACCGCTATGAGAAAATCCGCCAAGACGAACTCAACGAGAAACAATAACGCTATGAGACGATTCGCAATACTCCTCATCCTCCTCCAATTATCAATTGTCAACTATCAATTGTCAATGATCCACGCCCAGCCCGTGATGGAGATTATCAAGCAGCACCCTGCCTACTCGTCGTGCAACTACGACATCTACCCAGACAGCATTCCTGACAACTTGACCCCAGCACCAGCCGGCAAGAAACCGTTCTACATATCGCATTACGGCCGTCACGGTTCGCGATACATCAGCAACCGCACAGGTTACGACACACCCTACAAGATGATGATCCAGGCTGAGAAAGTCGACGAACTCACGCCCACCGGCAAGAAAGTGCTGCAGGAAATGAAACGCATCTTAAACGACTCCGAGGACCGTTGGGGCGAACTGACTTACATCAGTAGTGAACAGGAGCGCCAAATTGCCCGTCGTATGATTACGCGATTCCCCGAAGTGTTCAAAGATACTGCCCACGTCAGTGCCCTTAGCACCATCGTTCCGCGCTGCATGATATCGATGAGCTATACCCTCATGGAACTGGCTCAGGCGAACCCCCGACTGCAAATCACGATGGAGTCTACCAAGCGCACCCAGCATTACATGAACTTCCAGGACCCCGTGCTACGCAAAGGCTATATGACTCCCCAGGCACAGAAGGCCTACGATGCCTATATCGCCCCTCTCACCAGCAACAGCCGCCTGATGGAGATGATATTCAAGAACCCCGACATCGTCAAAGAAATTGTCGACGAATCGTTCTTCAACTACTACCTCATGAAGATGGGGCTCTTCATTCTCAATACCCACCTGAAAAACGAGACCTACCTGCTAAGCCTCTTCCAGACCGAGGAGCTCTATCGCATGTGGCAAATTGACAACGCATTGTGGTACATCCACTTCGGATTCTGCAAGCTCAATGGCAGCCGTCAGCCCTTTATCCAGCGTCACCTGCTGCGCCAGCTTATTGCCGATGCCGACAGTTGCATTCGCCTTGACCGTCCGGGAGCCCAGCTGCGCTTCGGCCACGACACCGTATTACTGCCTTTAGTTTGTCTTATGGGCATTAACGGCTACGACCTCGCCACCGATCGCCTCGACCAGCTCGAACAGCGCGGCTGGTGGTGTTCCAGCGTATTCCCCATGGGAGCCAACGTGCAGTTCATCTTCTACCGTAGCAGTCCAAAAGATAACGATGTCCTTGTCAAGGTTCTCCTCAACGAACAGGAAGCCAGACTCCCCATTCCTACTCGTAGCGCGCCCTATTACCGTTGGGCCGACGTCCGCCGCTACTGCCTCAATAAACTCGAGCAGTACAAAGACTAAAAGGCGAGGAGAGTAACAAAAAGGTGGGCGGACATTTGGTCAGCTCATTTTTTTTTGGTAATTTTGCGCCCAAAATTGGAAAGGTATGAGTATTGAAGCATTGATTAGCAAGGCTGCAGGCGAGGCTGTAAAGGCGCTGTATGGCATGGATGCCACGGAAAAGACGACGGATAGCACCAGTCGTCTGCTGCAGTTGCAGAAGACAAGAAGTGAGTTTGAGGGTAACCTGACATTGGTGGTATTCCCCTTTGTGAAAGCCGCCAAAAAGAGTCCGGAACAGACCGCTCAAGAAATTGGCGAGTACTTGGTACAGAACTGCGACGCCATCAGTAAGTTCAACGTTGTCAAGGGTTTTCTGAACCTGAGCATTGGCAACGGTGCGTGGTTACAACTACTGCAGGCCATCGACCAGGACGACCACTTCGGCATGAAGTCCGCGGACGAGGGATCACCCCTCGTCATGATCGAATATAGCTCCCCCAACACCAACAAACCCCTGCACCTTGGTCATGTGCGCAACAACCTGCTGGGTTGGTCGCTGGCGCAGATTATGGAGGCCAACGGCAACAAGGTGGTGAAGACGAACATCGTGAACGACCGCGGTATTCATATCTGTAAGTCGATGCTGGCTTGGCTGAAGTACGGCAATGGTGAGACTCCCGAGTCATCTGGCAAGAAGGGCGATCACCTGATTGGTGACTACTACGTGGCTTTCGACAAGCACTACCGCGAGGAAGTAAAGGAACTAACCGCCCAGTATGTGGCAAGCGGTTTGGCCGCTGATCAAGCCGAGGAGAAGGCCAAGCAGGAGGCTCCGCTCATCAAGGAGGCTCACGAGATGCTGGTCAAGTGGGAGCAGAACGACCCCGAGGTGCGCGCTCTGTGGGAGAAGATGAACAACTGGGTATATGCCGGTTTCGACGAGACCTACAAGAAGATGGGTGTCTCGTTCGACAAGATTTACTACGAGAGCCAGACCTATCTGAAGGGTAAGGCCAAGGTAGAAGAGGGACTCGCCAAGGGTCTCTTTGAGCGCCACGAAGACGGCTCCGTATGGGCCGACCTGACCAACGAAGGCCTCGACCAGAAGCTGCTGCTTCGTTCTGACGGCACCTCAGTATATATGACGCAGGACATCGGTACGGCCGAGATGCGTTTCCAGGACTATCCCATCGACAAGATGATCTACGTCGTGGGCAACGAGCAGAACTACCACTTCCAGGTGCTCTCTATCCTGCTGGATCGCTTAGGCTTCAAGTGGGGTAAGGAACTCGTTCACTTCTCTTACGGTATGGTGGAACTGCCCAACGGCAAGATGAAGAGTCGCGAGGGAACGGTGGTGGACGCCGACGACCTGATGGCACTGATGGTGGAGGATGCTTACAAGACCTCTATGGAACTGGGCAAGTTTGACGATATGACTGAGGAAGAGCGCCGCGAGATAGCCCGCATCGTGGGTATGGGTGCCCTGAAGTACTTCATCCTGAAGGTGGACGCGCGCAAAAACATGCTGTTCAATCCCGAGGAGAGTATCGATTTCAACGGCAACACCGGTCCTTTCATCCAGTACACCTACGCCCGTATCCGCTCAATCCTCCGCAAGGCCGAAACAGCGGAAGCAAATTCTTCACTCTTCACTCTTCACTCTTCACTTAGTGAGAAGGAGATCGAGCTCATCCAGAAGATGAGCGAGTTTGGAGCTGCCGTCGAGCAGGCTGGTAAGGACTACTCTCCCTCTGGCATCGCCAACTACTGCTATGAGCTGACAAAGGTGTTCAACCAGTTCTACCACGACTACTCTATCCTCAACGAGCCCGACGAGCAAAAGAAAGCCGTCCGCCTGATGCTGGCCAAGAACGTAGCGAAGATTATCAAGAACGGCATGGCCCTCCTCGGCATCGAAGTCCCCGAGCGCATGTAACGGTTATTGGTTAACGGTTATTGGTTATTGGTTAATGGTTCAGAATCCTCCTGACTATAGACACGACACAGTGCTCCCCCTGCCCATGGAGGTAAGGGCAGACGCGTGGGCTGTGGATGCTGCGTGCAGTGGCAACCCCGGACCGATGGAGTATCAGGCCATTGATTTGGCAACTGGAGCCCGTGTGTTCCACTTCGGCCCTGTTCGCGGCACGAACAACATCGGCGAGTTTTTGGCCATCGTTCACGCTTTGGCACTGATGCAACAGCAGGGGCTGCACGACAAGACCATCTACTCGGACTCCTACAATGCCATCCTCTGGGTAAATAACCGCAAATGCAAGACCAAACTGGAGCGCACACCGCAGACGGAGCAGCTTTATCAGATTATTGCCCGTGCGGAGCGTTGGTTACAGACCCACCAGTGGCACAACCCCATCATCAAGTGGGAGACCAGCAAGTGGGGCGAAGTACCTGCCGACTTCGGTAGGAAGTAATGAGGTGATTATTCCATTGCTATCATTAATGGTGCGCTCTATATGCACGAAGAAGCCCGCTATGTGGCCTCATTGACCAGTAGCTCCTTAGTTCCGAGCTGCGGCTCCTCAAGCTCTACAAGGCTTGTGAAATCACTATTTTTGATTTTTCTGCTTAAAAATTTGTATAGTTCGGAAAAAAAATCTATCTTTGCAACATAAATCGAACAATTATGACAAACGACGAAGAAATTCTGGTTAAGATCTTGAAGCTCAGCCATGATCAAGTTATGGCAGGAAAGAGCTATTCTCAGGAAGAAGCAGAACATTATTTAGATCAGCGATTGTATGAGTTTAGAGACAAGATGGTCGGAACCTGCGTTGCTGAGCCTTGCTGAAGTTCTGGAATATACTCTTGAAGAACATGGTGAACTGCAGTACACCAAGATGCGTAAGCAAATAATGGATGCAGTTCGTAAAATAAGCGTCTCTCCATATTCAGCACCTATAGAACCTTGTTCAGAGAAGGTCGGTGTAGAGTTGCGTGGCTATCTTGTGATTTCAAAGATAAAGATTATCTACTCTGTAGTCGACAATATTTTGTATATAGAGTATATAAAAAACACATGGCTTTCAGAGCAAACAATGCTCGAACGCATGGGCTATTTCTGGTAAATCCCTTTTTCCGATAATCTTCCTGAAACTTCTGAGGGTCAACATTCTCAGAACGACTCGGTGACGGCTCCGTAATTCCTTAAATCCGTAGCTCCTTAGTTCCGAGCTACTCACCCAACAACGTTTGTCATAAAAAAACTGCCGAGAAATCCTCGGCAGTTCAACATTAATCATTTTACCACGACCAGATGTCGTCGTTGGAATTGTTGCTATAGTGCTGGGTGTTCTGAGTACCGAAGCTGTCTGTAGTTGATGTCGATGAGCCCCAGGTCTGACCATTCGAATTCTGATGGGTGGTAGTGGTGCCGAAATAGCCCGTATTGCTTCTGGAAGAGCCTTTTGAACGTCCATACGAATCATAGTAATCTGTGGTCGTGGTACCAAAAGAGTCCGTATTTGACCTTGCCGTTCCTGTCGTATTGCCATAGCGGTCGCGATGGGTAGTTGTGGTTGTGCCAAAGCAATCCGTTGAACTGGTTGACGTACCAATGGTATTACCATAACGGTCTCTGTGAGTAGTGGTCGTAGTGCCGAAGCAA
>JAFSNG010000047.1 GCA_017447515.1 Prevotella sp.
TCAGATACAGTTAACTTCTTACGGCCCTTAGCGCGGCGAGAAGCCAGTACGCGACGACCATTCTTTGTTGCCATGCGCTCGCGGAAGCCATGCTTGTTTACGCGGCGACGATTGTGCGGCTGAAATGTTCTTTTCATTGTTTTATCCTTATTTTATTTGTTGTGATTCGACAATACAATCTCCGAAAATCAGAGTTTCGGGCTGCAAAATTACATATTTTTTTCTAATTGTGCAAGTTTTAAGCGATTTTTCTCAATATTTTATTCATTTTTCACGGAAAATTCGTACCTTTCTCCCCCCGGAGAAGGTACTTTCGTTCGAAAAAACAAAGAAAAACAAGATTTTCCTTTGCTTTTTGCTCACTTATTCGTACCTTTGCACACGATTTTGAGAACAATACATTATTAAATAGCTATTTTTTATGATTAATTCACAAGACATTAAGAAAGGAACAGCCATTCGTATGGACGGTGGCATTTGGGTTTGTATTGACTTCCAGCACCGCAAGCCTGGTAAGGGTAACACCATCATGAACATCAAGCTGAAGAACGTCAGCGACGGCCGTGTGCTGGAGCGCCGCTACAACATCGGTGAGAAACTGGAGGACGTGGTCATTGAGCACCGCGACTATCAGTACCTCTATGAGGATCAGGAAGGCCGCATCTTCATGAACCAAGAGACTTTCGAGCAGATTCCCATTGCCAACGACCTCGTGATTGGTCACGAGTTCATGAAGGAAGGCGACGTGGTATCAGTTGTCAGCGATACTACCGACGGTACTATTCTCTATGCTGAGATGCCTGTTAAGACCATCCTGAAGGTGACCCACTCTGAGCCCGGTATCAAGGGCGACACTGCTACCAACACCCTGAAGCCCGCTACGCTGGAGACCGGTGTCGAGGTTCGCGTTCCCCTGTTCATCAACGAGGGTGACCTCATTCAGGTCGACACCCGCGACGGTTCTTATCTGGCTCGCGCTAAGGAGTAATGAAATATAGCATTATCGTTCCTGTCTTCAACCGTCCTGACGAGGTGGATGAGTTGCTGGAGAGCCTTGGCTCCCAGACACTACGCGACTTCGAGGTGGTGATAGTGGAAGACGGTTCACAGATTCCCTGCAAGGATGTTTGCGACAAGTACGCAGACATCCTTGATTTGCATTATTACTTCAAGGAGAACAGCGGTCCTGGACAGAGCCGCAACTATGGCGTAGAGCGTGCTCAGGGCGAGTATGTCATCATTCTCGACTCCGATGCCGTCACACCTACGGGATTTATGCAGGCTATCGATGACGAACTGAAGCGCCAGCCTACTGATGCCTGGGGCGGTCCCGATGCTGCCCACGAGTCGTTCTCTGACATTCAGAAAGCGATTTCGTATGCCATGACCTCGTTCTTTACGACGGGTGGCATTCGTGGTGGCAAAAAACAGCTCGACAAGAAGTTCTATCCCCGCTCGTTCAACCTTGGCGTACGTCGCGAGGTTTATCTGCAGTTAGGCGGTTTCACGAAGGAGCGCTTCTCGAAGATGTCGCTCTATGGTGAGGATATCGATTTCAGCCTCCGCATCTACAAGAACGGTTACAGCTGTCGTCTGTTCCCTGATGCCTGGTTGTGGCACAAGCGCCGCACGGACTTCCGTCGTTTCTGGCGACAGGTCTACAACAGCGGCTATGCCCGCATCAATCTCTGGCGCAAATATCCTGAGGCCTTGAAGCCCGTTCACGCCCTGCCGGCAGTCTTCACGATAGGTGTCGCTGGGCTCCTGTTACTCTCCGTGTTCTCCGTGTTGGCGCTTATACCTCTTATATTGTATAGCGCCCTGATTTTCATCGACTCCACTATCCGCAACAAGAGCGTGATGGTAGGACTCAAATCCATTCCGGCAGCCTTCATCCAGCTCATTGGCTATGGCGTGGGCTTCCTAGAGTCGTTGTTTACCAAAAAACATGGATAAGCTGAACATCAACCAGTGGGCAGAAGAAGACCGTCCGCGCGAGAAACTCATGCGCCTCGGTCCGTCGGCACTGACTGATGCCGAGTTACTGGCCATATTGGTTGGATCAGGTTCCACGAAGGAGGATGCCGTCACGCTGATGAGGCATATCCTGGCTGACTGCAACAACAACCTGAATACCTTGGGCAAACTCACCATTCGCGACCTTTGCGAGTATAATGGAGTAGGCGAGGCGAAGGCCATCACCATCCTTGCTGCCTGCGAACTGGGTAAGCGCAGACAGGCTGGAAAGCCAGAAGAACGGCCTGACTTAGGCACGGCGACGCTCATCTACAACCACATGCATCCTCTGCTACAGGATAAAGACGTCGAAGAGTTCTGGCTGTTGCTCATGAATCAGAACCACCGTCTCATCAAGAAGATGTTCATTGCCCGTGGAGGCATCAGCGAGGTCAGCGTCGACGTTCGCCTCGTCATCAAAGAGGCTGTACTCTGCAATGCTACCATCCTCGCCGTTTGCCACAACCATCCTTCAGGTTCACTGCGTCCCAGTCATATGGACGACGACCTGACCATCAGCCTCCAGCGCGCCTGCCAGTTGATGCGCATCCGTTTTCTCGACCATGTCATCATTACTGACGGTGCCTATTACAGCTACCACGAACAAGGCCGCGTATAACCTACATCAGTAATTATAAACATAAAACTACAAAAGATATGAAACGACCGTTTTTTACCCTGCTCCTGACTCTCATTGCTGCAACAGCCATGTGGGCTGCTCCTGCACTGCGAGGAACGTTTACCGTTACTCAGGCCGATGGCACGATGTTGACTGTCGAACAGTTTGGTGACGAATACTATCACTGGATGGAGACTGCCGACGGCACGTTGGTAATCCCTACGCGCCAGGGATATTTCGTGGCTGTCATTGATGACAAAGGTGAACTGACGGCTTCCGATGTGCTGGCTCATGAGGCCCAGCTTCGCGATAGCAAGGAACAACAGCTGGTTCAACAGCAGGCTACGCGTCGCGCCTTGTTTCACCAGCAGGGGCAACGGGCGCAGGTAGAACGGCGCGCGATGAGCATCTCCGCGAGTAGCAAATATTTGCCGCACGCTGGCTCGCCTCGGGTATTGACCATTCTTGTTGCCTATCAGGACGTTGATTTTATCGTTAATGAGCCGAAGCTGGCCTTCGACCAGTATCTGAATGCCGATGAAATCGTGGATTTAGGCAACAAGAATACCCTGCAACTGTGTAGCGTCAGACAGTATTTCAATACATGCAGCAACGGACAGTTCACTCCCCAGTTTGATATAGTCGGTCCTGTCAAACTGCCTCAGGATATGGCATATTATGGAGGAACGAAAGCTGGTGGCAGCGACGACAAATTCCGCCAGTTGTGCGAGGATGCCTATCAGCTAGTAAAGGACTCTGTAGCCGACTGGTCGCTCTACGACAACGACAAAGACGGCAACGTGGAGTTGGTATGCATCATCTTTGCTGGCTACGGTCAGAACCAAGGTGGAGAAAATAGCACCATCTGGGCCAAGGCCTCCAGAATCAATTTAGGTATTGACAGCGACATGAGGATTACATTCTTCAACTGCAGTTCGGAGTTGTTCAATCCTACCAAGAACGAATCCCACGACTACTCGCAGTACATCAACGGCACAGGCGCTTTTATCCACGAGATGTCGCATTGCATGGGACTGCCCGACCTCTATCAGACCACCGGCACCTATGCCGACAATCAGGGTATGGAGTCGTGGAGTATCATGGACTACGGCCTCTACAACCGTAATGGTTTTGCACCGTCTTCTTACAATGCCTGGGAACGGGAAGTGATGGGCTGGGACATCATGGAACCTATCAGCGCTCCTACGCAAGTCAACCTGCTGAAGCCGTGGGAGGATGGCGGAACGGCATTCAAGATTGTCAACGACAGCAACGACAACGAGTATATCGTCATAGAGAACATCCAGAAGCAAGGACTCAACAAGTATGCCAGAGGTCATGGGCTGTTGGTTTACCACGTGGCCTATCCCTATTCGGAAATAAACATGACAGACCACCCGAACAATACAGTTGGTCATCCAGCCGTTGCCGTCGTACCTGCCAGCGGACTGCTCATCAATATAAATCTGGCAAGAAGCGGCGGGCCACATACCCAGGCAGAATGGAAGGCGAGTATGGCCAGTGCCCCTTTCCCTGGCGACAGTGCTGTGACCGAGCTGACTCTTCAAAAGGAACTGCCCAACTACGTATTCTATAGCGGCGACTCCCTGAAAGTCGAGCTGCACAACATCACCGAGAGCGAAGACGGTAGTGTGTCCTTCGATTTCGTTGAGGCTCCCACCGTAGGCATAAACAACGTAAAAAACGACGTCCAGAATACGTCCGACCACGCCTATTACGACCTGCAAGGCCGCCGCGTCACTGGGTTGAGGTCAAAGGGCATCTATCTCCATCAAGGGAAAAAGATTGTAATATACAAAAAAGGCTTATGAACAACAGCAATTATCGCGGTGTGGTGGTGCCGATGGTTACGCCAGTCACGCAGGATGGACGGCTCGACACAGAGGCCGTTCAGCGCATTATCGATTTTTTCGCACAAAACAGGGTATCGCCTCTGCTGATGGGAACTACAGGCGAGGGCAACAGCGTCAGTCAGGCTGATGGTCAGCTGTTTGTGGAGACGGCTGTCAAGGCTGCCGACGGACGTATTCTGATTTACGCTGGTCTGACGGGCAACTGCTTCGCTGAGCAGGTGCGCCAGGCTGAGGTATACACGGCCTTGGGTGCCGATGTCATTGTGGCTACATTGCCTACCTATTATGCACTGACGCCAGAGCAGATGTACGAGTATTACAAGACGCTGGCCGATTGCATCACGGGTCCGCTGATGCTCTACAACATCCTGGCAACCACCCACATGTCCATCCCCGTGGATGTTATCAGGAAATTGGCCGACCATCCCAACATTGTAGGGCTGAAGGATTCAGAGCGCGACCTGGAACGCATGGCACAGTGTATCGAGATTACCAAGACGCACGACGACTTTGCCTACTTCTGCGGATGGGCAGCACAGTCGGCCCACTCATTGGAACTTGGTGGCAACGGCATTGTGCCCTCTACGGGCAATTTCGTGCCTGAGATGTTCCGGCAGCTGTTCGACGCTACTGTTGCTGGCGATAGGACGACAGCCAACCGCCTGCAGGACGAGACCAACGAGATAGCGAAAATCTATCAGAAAGACCGCACGCTCGGTCAGAGTCTTACTGCGCTGAAGGTGATGATGCAGACGAAGGGACTCTGCGAGCCGTGGATGCTCATGCCGCTGACGCGTCTTTCCGCTGAGGAAGAACAAGCGATAGTTGATAAGGTCGAAGCCCTTTTGTCATAACATATTTCCGCAATGCACATCATAGACTATATCATCGTATTGTTGTCCATTCTTGCGGCCATTGGCACAGGCATCTACTTCGCCCACAAGCAGAAGGACACCTCGCAATACTTTGCAGGAGGCGGCAAGATTCCTGCCTGGGCGGTGGGCATCTCGATATTCGCCACACTGATATCGAGCGTGACATTCCTTGCCTACCCGGGTGCTGCATACGCAGACAACTGGATTCTGTTGGTGCAGGGACTGATGGTTCCCATCGTGCTGGTGGCGCTCATCGGCATCATCGTACCCTTGTTCCGTAAGGTCATCCGACTCTCCACCTACGAATACTTCGAGCGTCGCTTCGGACTCTTTGCCCGTCTCTATTCGTCGTTTGCCTTTACCCTTGGCCATTTCTCCAAGGCAGGAACGGTGTTCTTCCTCGTCTCGATGGCGTTGGCGACGTTCCTCAACATCAATATCTATGGCATCGTGCTCGTGCTGGGCATCACCATCATCATCCTGACGCTGTTTGGCGGCATGGAGGCTATCGTGTGGATGGACGTGGCACAGGGTTTCCTGCTCATCGGTGGCGGCATTATCTGCATCGGCATCCTGCTGTTCGGCATCGACGGAGGTCCTGCAGAGACCTTCCGCATTGCCTCGGAATACGACAAGATCAGCTTTGGACCCTACGACTGGGACTTGACGCAGCTGACATTTATCGTGATGGTGCTCAACGGCATCTTCTATGCCTTGCAGAAGTATGGTACCGACCAAACCATCGTACAGCGCTATCTGGCTGCCAAGAACGACCACGAGGCGAAAAAAGCCGCTTATATCGGGGTGCTGATGTCGGTTCCCATCTGGGCGCTGTTCATGTTCATCGGAACAGCCCTGTTTGCCTACTATCATGCTCAGGGGGCACCCTTGCTCCCTGAGGGTATCAAGGCCGACGAGGTATTCCCTTATTTCATCGCCCACGAACTGCCTGTCGGCATTCGCGGACTTATCATTGCAGCACTGGCGGCAGCGGCCATCTCGTCATTGGACAGCGACCTCAACTGCCTCTCGGCCATTGCCCTACAGGACTATTACAAGCGTTTCCGCAAGGATGCCACCGACCAGCAGCAGCTGCGCTTTGGCAAGTGGATGGTGGTAATGGCTGGTATCGGCGCCATCGGTGTGGCGTGTCTCTACATCTTCTGGGGAGGCGAAGGGGTGCTGGGTGCCCTGTTCTCGCTCTACGCCATCTTCTCCGCAGGCATCGTGGGCATCTTCATCCTCGGCTTGTTCAGTCGTCGCGCCAACAAGCAAGGGCTGTACATCGGCATCGCGGCAGCCGTGCTCTATACGGCCTATGCTGTGCTGACCTCCACGAAGGTTGACATTCACGGAACAGGTGTCAAGGAAACGTTGCTCGACTTGGGCGACTGGAACTTTTCGCACCATAAATATATGTTAGGTGTGTATAGCCATCTCATTGTCCTCGTGGTGGGTTACGTCGCCAGCTACTTCTTTAGGACGCCGCTGGCCGACAAAGAGCTGACGATATACGGCTATTTGGAGGAGAAGAAAAAGGTAAAGAAGTAAAAAGATAAAAGATATGAAACCAATATTAGCAATCACCATGGGCGACCCGGCAGGCATCGGTCCTGAGATTACCGTTCGCGCCCTGAACAGACAAGAAACTTACGAGAAGTGCCACCCTATCGTCACTGGCGATGCTGCCATCATGCGTCAGGCCGTTCAGCTGCTGGGCTTCAACCTGCAGGTCCATGCGGTGCAAAGCGTGAAGGATGCCAGGTTTGAGTTCGGCACCATCGACGTACTCGACCTCCAGTGTGTCGACCTCGCGACCTTCGAATTCGGTAAGGTGCAGCCTCAGTGTGGCAACGCCGCTTTCCAATACATCAAGAAAGCCATCGAATTGGCTATGGCCGACGAGGTAGATGGCACCGTTACGGCTCCGCTGAACAAGGAGGCGCTGAATCTAGCCGGTCATCACTACGACGGACATACGGAGATTTACGCCACCTTCACCAACACCAAGAAGTACGCCATGATGCTGGCCGATGAGAATATCCGCGTCATCCACGTATCGACGCACGTTCCTTTGCGTAAGGCCTGCGACCTGGTGAAGAAGGCCCGCGTTATAGAGTGTGTGGAACTGATTGCCGATGCCTGCCGCCAGTTTGGCATTGAGAAGCCCCACATCGGTGTGGCAGGACTCAATCCTCACTCCAGCGAGAACGGTATGTTCGGCTATGAGGAAGCTCAGGAGATTATCCCTGCCATCGAGGAACTACAACAGCGCGGCTTCGACGTAGAGGGTCCCGTTCCGCCCGACAGCATCTTCGCCAAGGCCAAATGCGGTAAGTTCGACGGTTGCGTGGCCATGTATCACGACCAGGGACATATTCCCTTGAAGGTGTGTGCCTTCAACTGGAACAAGGAAACGGGCAAGATGGAGAGTGCCTCTGGTGTGAACATCACCCTGGGATTGCCCATCATCCGCGTCAGTGTCGATCATGGTACTGCTTTCGACGTGGCAGGCAAGGGCATTGCCAACGATAGCGCGATGACGCTGAGCATCGATTACGCCACCCGCATGGCAATCTATCGAAGAGGTCAAAAGTCAAAGGTCGAAGGTAGAAGGTCAAAGGTGAGTGGTGAGAGCCATGATAGTTATTGCTGACGATATTACAGGGGCTGCGGAGATAGCGGGTATCGCTTTTACGCATGGTGCTGACGTCCGTTTAGTCTGCGGCGGTCCTACCTGTTGCCGCGTCACGGCAACAAACGGAACTACCGTCATTGCTACCGACACCCGCTCCATGAGCGAAGCGGAGGCCCTTGCCGAAACCCGCCGCATCGCCTCTCACCTCTCACCTCTTACTTCTCACCTCTCACCTCTCACCTCTCACATATTTAAAAAGACCGACTCCGCCCTGCGCGGGCATGTGGTGGCCGAACTACAGGCATTGATGGCGTCAACGGGTCTTCCACGTTGTGTCTACCTGCCTGCCAATCCGTCGAAGGGACGTATCATTCGCAATGGTGTGTACTATATAAAAGAGGTGAGAGGTGAGAAGCAAGAGGTGAGAAAAGTGCCTTTAGCCGAAACCGATTTCTCGTTCGACCCGGAGTTTCCTGCCAAGACCTCTGTGCTTAGCGAGCGTTTCCCCGATGCTGAGGCTAAGGGCATCATCATGCCCGATGCCGAGAGTGAGGAGGATATCCGTAAGGTCATTCAGCAATACGATGATGGCAAGACCATCTTCGCTGGCGCGGCCGATTTGTTTAGCGAGATGATAGGTATAGGGTGTGGGCGATTAAAAAAATCTATCGCCAAACACCCTATACCTATCATCCAAGCCCCCGATAACACCCTCATCCTCTGCGGCTCGACGCAAAGCAAACCCTTAGAGCTCGGCATCCCCATTTCACCCATACCTCGCGCTGTCTACGATGGCTCCAGCAATCTCGACCTTTGGGATACGACGGCGTATGAGCAGCAGCACAGTCTCATCCTCACCATTCCCCATACCCACCGCACGGGCAAGGAGGTTGCCGTCCATCTGCGTCGTGTGATGGCAGAGATGGCCAAGCGGTTAGTCAGCAACCATCGCCCCGACCACCTCATCATTGAGGGTGGTGCTACCGCATGGGCTACGTTGCAAGCACTCGGCTGGACGGAGTTTCAGATCACACGGCAGATAGCTCCTGGGGTGGTACAAATGAGCGCCACGAATGGAACACTTGTGACACTCAAACCCGGCAGTTATCCTTGGGGGTGGTGAGTTCTCGCTCGAAAATACTCAAATAAATTTGGTATTTTACTCGCTTATTCGTAACTTTGCAGGCGGATATGCTTGGACAGATAACTCTCGACCAGATACTGCTGTTTATGCTCTACGGAGCTGGGGCGATAACGGCACTCATTGCGTGCGTCTACTTGGTGGTGCGGCGGGGCAATGCCTTTGCGCCCGACGTGACGCCGCCGCTGCGGCTGCGGCGGTGGACGGCAGCGTTCTTCGCCGTCTTGGCTGTGGGGCACTTCTGGTATCTGCCTGCCGCCGCGTTCACGTCCGACGATGCCATCAAGCTGTGCATGCTCATTGGCGGCCTGCTCGACACGATGACGGTTCTACCCATAGCGGCAGTCGTCATGCTCTGTATGCTGCAAGACCGCCGTCGCCCGCTGTGGCCCGTCTTTCTGTTGATGATGCCCCTCATGGCAGCAATGGTGTGGGGCATCGTCCATTGCAGCTATGACCATATGCCGGCGGCGCGTATCTATATGCTGATATTGTGCATCGGCTTTATCATATATATGGTTCACGAGGTGAGACGCTATGGGCACTGGCTGCGCGACAACTATGCCGACCTGGAGCACAAGGAGGTGTGGCAGAGCTTCGTGGTGCTGACCGTCATCCTGTTGATTTTCGGTTTTTACGTGAGTGGCTTCAGTGGCATGGCCTACGAATACATCATACAGGTGTGCGGCATCGTGCTTATTTGCTTTCTGCTGTGGCGCGTCGAGACGCTGAGTAGCCTCACCCCCGACGCCAGCCTCACTCCCGACTCCTCTCCAAAGGGCGAGGGGGACATGGTGGGCGAGGGCGGTGATTACCTGGATGCCATCATTGCCGCTGCGCTGACCGAGCACTGTGTCGATACGCAGCTCTACCTGCAGCACGACCTGACCGTCTCTCAGTTGGCTCAGTCCATTGGTACCAACCGCTTCTATCTCAGCCAGTATTTCTCTAATCATGGCACGACTTACAATGACTATATCAACACGCTGCGCATCAATCATTTCGTCGCACTCTGCCAAGAGGCTGCCGATGCCCGGCGAATCATCAGCGCCCAACAGTTCGCCAGCAACAGCGGCTACCGCAGCTACAGCACCTTCAGCCTCGCCTTCAAGCAGCGCATGGGGCAGTCGGTAACCGAATGGTTGCGTACAAACCGTCCGAGCGATTAAGTGCCTGTCCCTTCGTCACCTAAAAAATAGGGGTAAATAGCAAATAATCTCCAATATTCTTGTTCGTTATCAAAATAATATGTATATTTGCAGACGGAAAGCGAATGTAAACAGGAATAGTTTATTTTTAGCAGCCGATTGTTATGCAGGCAGACAGTTTACAGCATTGGGTTGACCAACAGATGATACGCGGAAGGTACATCTTTACAAAGGAAGATGTGCTGGCGCAGGGGGTGTCGCAGACTGAGGAAAGTCTGAGGACGGCTTTGTCGAGGTTGGTCAAGAAGGGTATGATAGTCTCTCCCTGGCAGAATTTCTATGTAGCGGTGCCTACTGAGTATCGGTTGAGGGGCGAGGTGCCACCATCGTTCTATATAGACAGGTTGATGAAGCATCTGGGCAGGAATTATTATGTGTCTCTGCTGTCGGCAGCTGCGCTGAATGGTGCAGGGCATCAGCGGGCTATGGTGTTTCAAGTGACTGTCAATGGTGCGCCTATCCGTTCCGGAATCAAGAACGGTGTGAGGCTTGATTTCACGCTTCGCAATCCACTTCCGATGATGTACGTGAATCAGGTGAAGACGCAGATGGGATTCATGAATGTTTCGTCGCCAGAGTTGACGGCACTCGACTTGGTGCTTAATGAGGAGAAGGTAGGCGGACTGAGCCGTGTGGCAGAGGTGTTGATGGAATTGGTGGAGGACATGCATTTCGACGAATCCAAGACGGAGCTACTTGCTTTCTTCAACGCACCTGTTATTCAGCGTTTGGGCTATCTACTCGATTTGATTGAAGAGCATGAACTAGCAGATTGTCTGCAGGTGCTGGCACAAAAGCAAGAAAAGCTGTTCAGAAAAATCCGTCTGAAGCAGTCGAGACCCCAAACAGACGAGATGGCAATTGACAGCAGATGGAAGGTGATCGTCAACCAAGAAATAGAGACTGACGAAATATGATACCAGCATATTTTATCCAAGAATGGAAGGAGAAGGCTCCTTGGACTGAACCTTATATGGTGGAGCAAGACCTCATTATCTGCCGTGCGCTGATAAGTATCTTCAGCGATGAGTTTCTGGCCTCGCAACTGGCATTTCGTGGTGGCACGGCCCTGCATAAGCTCTACTTGTCGCCGCAACCCCGATATAGTGAGGACATCGACTTGGTGCAGATTAATCCTGGTCCTATCAAGCCTATCATGTATCGACTGGGAGAAGTGCTCAGTTGGTTGCCCGACAGAGTGACCAAGCAAAAGCGATACAATAATACGATGCTGTTCAGGGCGGAATCGGAAATCGCTCCAGTGGTGCAGATACGCCTGAAGGTGGAGATCAACTGCTTCGAGCATTTCAACGTACTAGGTCTGAAGAAGGTCCCTTTCAGCATGGAGAACTCATGGTTTACAGGCACAGCAGAATTGACAACCTATCACCTCGAAGAGTTGCTTGGCACTAAACTGCGTGCGCTGTATCAGCGAAAGAAGGGGCGCGACTTGTTTGACCTTCATTGTGCGCTGACCCAGCATGAAGTGGATGTAGATAAGGTGATGCTATGCTACAAGAAGTATATGGAGTTTGTGGTAGATAAAGCTCCGTCGTACAAGCAGTTTGTGAATAATATGGAGGAGAAGATGCAAGACCCAGAGTTCTTGGAAGACACAATGATGCTTCTCCGTTCGGAGATAAAATTTTCGCCTGCAGAAGCCTATCCGCTAGTTTATAAGATGTTTATTGATAGGATGGAAGGAAAGCGAGATTAGATGATGAAGAATAATGATAGATGCCCAGTGACAGAGATTCACGAAGCCAAGCCCGCAGCCACCTATTTTGAGGGAAAGAAAGTGTATTCTAAATAAAAATATCGCCCGCTGCTCTTCCTTACGGCGGGCGGTTTTTTATGCGCGAAAATTTATAATTACTTTTTTATTTGCTACTTTTGCAAAAGATAAAACTACAAAAGTAAGAATGAACCTGTAGGATTTAAAAATTCATTTCAAAAATTGATAAATAATGGCCCAACTATTCATGATTCGCTATAAGATACTAATTATCAATATATTACCGAATGAATAGTGCTTCATTACTATTCATCAACTATTCATTGTTTCGTGCTTTTTGCCAAAATTCAGCACCTCTCGTTTCATTCAGCAAAAGTGTCACCACATTATAAAAACTATGGAAATACTCTGTCACAACATCAGTGACACATTGTCACACAATCTATTACAAAGTGTTACACTTTTACTTACAATATTGTAACTAGTTATCTTTCAATGATTTAATGATATCTCTTACCATCAAAAGTACTATCTGAACGATTAAAATGAATAGATGATGAATGGTTGAATAGCACTATTCATTGCATAATATTCTATCAATAAGTAAGTTAGTCAAATGGATGAATAGGTGAATAGTGAATTTTATATTATGAATGAAAGAAAATTTTAGTATCACATTTTACATTGCTTCCAGAAAGATGATGATTTCGATGGCTGCCAACATTGCGGCTAACAATAAGGCAAGGGCTGCCAGATAGGAAAGAATCACGTAGAGACTGGTTCTCCACCACTTGAAGCCAGACAGTTGCTTCAGTGGTATGATGCATAAGAGCAGGGTAACTTCGGAAACATTGTCGTCATAGACACAAAAGAATGTGAGTACAATCTCATAAATATCCTGCATTGCCCAGGTATATACCAGCGCTATGAGTAGTTCTGAATAGCGCAGGTCGGGGATGTTGGGACTTTTCCGGAAGAAGAGATAAAGAGGAAATGACAAAACAAATAGCAGCGACAGCCAGAAGAACGCGGGGTTGTTTTCCCTAAACTCACGAAACTTGACAATATACATATCAGCTGTCTTGTTCCATTGTTCCATTCTGGTTTTCTCTTTCTTTTTGCTATTCTCCGTATGAGAATTATCAATATTAACCGTTTTCTCGTGATAGGATGCAAGATAGTTTTCGCCTTTCAGATTGACTCCGGAGTCCACGATCAGCAAGAGTGCCGTCAGCAGGAACAGCAGCTTGAACGGTGGGAAATAGGCCATCTGCATGCCTGAGATATAGTCGCGAATCAAGTAGCCTGGCCGCAGAATCAGGTCACGCAACGTGCGGAACATGCCACGATTGCCCATGCCCCAGACATCAAGGAACAGTAGCAGGGCGTTTTTGAACGAGTAGCGACCAATCCTGGCCGACTGCCCGCAACAAGGACAGTAGTTTCCCTGATACTCCTGTCCACAGGTGTAACAACGGTGATGCTGCTCCGCCATCTGTGGTATATGCGAGGGGCGTCGCTGCCACTCACAAAACACTTTCCACTTTTCAACAATATGACTCATAACTCACATAATAGCTCTTTCAGATTGCAAAATTACGAAAAGTCGAGATCAAAACAAATAAACTTGGTTTTTTTTGCCGAGACGGAGTAATTTCGCCAAAGCTTATCAGTAATGTACGGAGTGATTAGTTTGTCATTTGTAACATTTGCGGGGGAAGGGACTTTATTATTTGTAACATAGGGGGTGGGGGAGTTTCAAAATTAGCAATAATTGTTTCAAAATCAGCAAAAAGTGCAGTAGGGGGTGGTTTTTGCTTGGTGGTTTGGAAAAGATTTGCTATCTTTGCAAGCAAGCTTGCGAAGCTGCTTGCGCTCGGCAATTGATGCGAGCATCATTGCACTCGCTTAACCGCAGCTTTGTAACTCGAAACTTAAAATATTCATTATAAACTTAAAACTTAACAGTATGAAAAAAAGTGACTACAACTTGCGAGGGTGGCCGTGGATGATTCTTACGGTGCTCTTTGTTTGGCTGCTGCCCCAGCGGGCGGCGGCGACCGCGTATTTGGAGGATGCGGACAACTACACTGTGATGTTGGGCGGCTCTAACATTGTGCGTTTCTCGGCACCGGTCTATGACAAGAAAGGTCTGGACCAGTGGATTACCGACGGTAACCTGAAGGTGACGGTGGACGGCACGACAAACACCGTCTTCCACTGGGAAGTGGCTGAAACGGACATCAGCGACTCCCGCACATGGGTGAATTGCAAGTTCAGCACCACCGCCGACGGATTCTTCGACATCTCGTCGTATGGTACTAGCACTCCGTCGAGGGTGTCAAAGAGCAGTTCCAAAACCATCGCCGTGAACGGCAGTGGCGACCAATTCTATTTCGAGGCCGAGTGGGTTGTGCCCTACAACCTGCTGGGCAAGGAGGTGAAGTTCAGCTGGTATGTGAAGCGCGACGGCAACGGTTACGATAATATTGAGGTGAAAGGCCTCAAGGAAGAAACCCTGAAGATACCGGAGGCCAGCGCGAAGCTGAAGCCGTTCCTTTCGTCACCCATGATCTCCGCCACGGCCCCGGGCAAGCTGGAAGTGCCCTGGGTTTTGGCTTCGGACAAAATCGTCAGCGCTTACTACGAGTACGACGATGTTTGGGGCAAGCACCATAAGGAGAACATCAATAACATCAGCGGCGGCATCATCGAACTGGATGCCAACGTGCCTCACCACAACTTCCGTCTTGTCTGCAGTTACAAGGAGACTGGCGACAAGGGCGAATATCTGATTGAGGGTGTATCGACTGCGACGCAGGATATGCCGCTGATTCACGCCCCCGTCGGCCTGACCGCCCGTCCTCTGGGCGACAGGAAGGCGAAGGTGGAGGTGACGTGGAGCGTGCCCTATCTGGAGGATGACGACCTGACGCCGACAGACTTCTTCGAGGTTCAGCGCTCGCTGACTGGCAAGGAGGAGGACTTCGTCACCATCAATCAGGTGTTCTTCGCCAAGACCGAAAAGAAAGGCACCTATTCCTTTATCGACAGCACGCTGGTGGATGACGTCACTACCGCCATGCTGAAGGACGGCGGCACGCTGGACAACCTGACCTACCGCGTGCGCCGCACCGTCGCCCAGGACTGGGGATGGGATCACAACTGCGCCACCAGCACCAAGTGCGTGGTGGACCGTCTGCACCTGTTGCGCATAGCCGACTACTCGGCCAAGTGGGAGGACGAGAAGGCCTACACTGTGCGTGTGTCGTGGAACTATGAGGACGAGCACAATGCCGTGTGGGACGAGCGCGCCAAGATGGTGCTGCGCGTCATCTCGAAGAACCGTGACGGCGTGATGGTGGACAGTCTGATCTACAATCTGGAGGATGCCGACCGCGCCAAGCGCTACAAGATTGTGAACCTCACGCGCTCGTGCGTGTACTATGATGTAGATATGTATGTGGAGCGAGGCGAGTCGCCCATCAACTTCTTGGAACAGACGGAGGATTATTTCTTCCCCATCCGCAATGCTGGCGACTGGCACAAATTTGCCGTGATGATTAATGAGGCTCTCAACACGAAGGACATCAACGCCCGCCTCTACGCCGACATCGAGACCGGCGAGCACGTGGGAGTTGACCCTGGTGCCTACTATCGTGGTGTGTTCGACGGTAACGGCCACACGGTGACCTTCACCAAAACAGGCTGGACGGACCAATACATGGCTCCCTTCCGCTATGTTGGCAACGCCACCATCAAGAACCTGCATGTGGCAGGAACTGTAAATACTACCGGGCAATACGCGGGTGGACTGATAGCCTATATACTCAATGACAACAATGTCACTATAGAGAACTGTCGCTCGTCAATGACCATCAAAAGTACGAACTTTACCAATGGTGGCTTCATTTCCCGTTTAGGCGACAATGCCACAGTCGTGATAAGTAACAGCAAGTTCGATGGCGCTTTCGAGGGTGCTGAAAGTCACCACAACGGCGGCTTCGTGGGCTATTGCCAGTCAAAGAGCAAAGCAACCATCGTAAACAGCCTTTTTGCACCCGACCATATCAGCACCAAACTCGATAAATGTCAAACATGGGCACGTGGTGGTGATGACATCACACTGTCGGTTGTGAACAGCTATGCCACCATATCGTATGATGAGGTTAAGACCACGATAATCGACGGCAAGTCCTTCATGGTGCTGTATAATAATGACGACTGGATGGCATTTAAGGAAGCCGTGAAGACCAATGACTACACCAACGCCATCTTGGCTAACGACTTTACGGTTTACCATTGTATTGCCTGGGATGGCGAGGGTACCTTCCGTGGTATCTTCGATGGCAACGGCCATACGCTGAATATGGACATCAATGCTGGTGATGCTTCCCCTGTTGGCCTGTTCAAAAATGCCTCAGACTATACCATCAAGAACCTGCACCTTACTGGTAGAATCATAGGCGGCCTACACACGGGTGGTCTCGTAGGTAATAGTACTGCCGCCAGTTCTGCAAACCGCAACCATATCAACAACTGTCGTGTATCGGCCACTGTAGAGAGTGTCGGCTGGTTAGCTGGCGGCTTCATCGGCCGTGGCAATTATGCTGACGTTTTGAACTGTCTGTTCGACGGTTACATAGGGTGCAATCAAGCAAAGACTGGTGGTCTTCAGTGGTGGGTAGGAGCTTTCTATGGTTTCCTTGATGGAGACTTAGCTTGCTGCGTACAGACATGTCTGGAGAAGGGCTCCTATAAAAGCGGTACTGAACATATTGCATTGAACATCAAACCTTGGGGTTACTGGGGTAATGGAGCGAACGAATGGAACCGCGACAACTGGAGCTATAGCAACTTGGCTTATACCAAAGACGCAAACGCAGTAGCGATGGAAACTATGCTCAGTAATCTGGGTAGCAATTGGGAATTGATTGGCGGCAATGCTTATCCCAAGATGCCACAACGGCTCATCGAGCCTGACAATGGTATGTCGATGGACGAGATTAAGAAATATCTCACCACCGGTTGGGTGGAGGATGGCACCACCATCAATCCCCAGACCACGCAGGAGCCTTACAATGAGTACAGGAACATCCCCAAGCCGACTTTGCCGGACTTCTACCACAAGAACACGGGTGAGATAGAGAAGACGCTGCTGACGACGACGCGCCAGAGCAGCGTGCTGCTGGCCTGGAACACCGACGGCAGACCCATCGACTACTTCAGGGTGCTGCGCCGCGTGCAGGGCGAGGGCGACGACAAGTGGGTGGAGATAGCCACCGACCTGGACCAGATGAGCTATGAGGACACCAGCGTGTCGCCACTGGCCACCTACGAATATAAGGTGCAGGCCGTGAACGACTGCGAGGGCATCACCACTACCGAGACTGAGGTGAAGGTGGGCGAGTGTAAGCACACCGGCCGCCTGGAAGGCTACGTGCGCTTCAACGACGGCACGAGCGCTCCCGACGTCCATGTGTCCATCTACCATGTGAAGGGCACGACGGAGACGCTTGTGAAGGATGTCATAACCGACGAGAGCGGCTACTTCGAGGCCGACGAACTGTCGTACTACGGCGAATCGTCAGCGCAATACAAGGTTGTGCCCGTCAGCGGCGACAACATCAAGTTCGAGGTGGACGACTACTTGGTGACCTTTAACGCCACGAGCAACGACGAGACGGTGCATGAGTTCATCATCACGAACGGCAAGCGCTTCTCGGGCTTCGTGATGTTCGACGGTACGAGCATCCCCGTGAAGGGTGCCAACTTCCTGGTGAACGGCCGCAAGATGCACAACGCCAAGGGCGACGTGCTGGAGACCGACTACGACGGCAGCTTCTCGTTCCGCGTGAAGGAGGGCGACAACACCATCCAGGCTGTGATGGACGGTCACAAGTTCACCAACGAGGGCTGGTATAAGAACAGCAACGCGCAGAGCATCAAGAGCGACGTTGCCGGCATCTACTTCTACGACGCCACGAAGGTGAAGCTGATTGGCCGCATCGTGGGTGGCGACGACCAGGGCAACATGCCGCTGGACAACAACCTGTCGAAGAACAACCTGGGCGACTCGCTGACGATGGTGCTCACTCTGGAGGGCGACAACACGTCGTGGCTGGTGTATGACAACCTGAACCCGAACAAGACGAAGCGCGAGGAGGTGGTGCACCACCAGCGCAACGGCGACAAGCACTATACGTCGGTGACCACCGAGCGCAAGCGCATGACCGTATGGCCCGACCCGACGACGGGTGAGTACGAACTGACGCTGCCGCCCGTGCGCTGGAAGGTGCAGCAGGTTTACTGTAAGGGCTATCCCACGCTGTTCCAGGAGGGACAGGTGAGCGAGGTGGTCGACCTGACCAACTGCCTGACGCTGAAGGACACCACCTACGTGGGCAGCTACAAGGACATTGACTCGCTGACGGTGGTCACCGACCCCAAAGTCAGTTACAATGCCATCTATAACCGCATCTACCACAGTCCCGTGGAGGTGACCTACAAGCAGAAGGTCTATGACTCGTTCAGCTACTTCGGCGACAAAGAGTATGCTTGCAGCGAACTGACGGGCAAGACGACGCAGATTCCTCTGGCCTATCCGAATCCCAAGGACACGACGCAGGCCAAATACTCGTTCGAACACCCCGTGTTCAGCGTGGAGCGTAAGTACATCATCCAGCTGCAGGTGGCCGAGCGCTATCCGTACAACAACGACCCGTATGCCAAGAAGGTTGACCTGGTGCGCCTGAGCGGCGGCACCGCCTACATGCAGAACGGCATGAACGACGGAGCCCTCTTCAAGGAGCCCCAGCTGCTCGACAGCCTGGGCCAGGCCACGTTTACCGTGAAGGCCAACCAGACCACGACGCTGCTGACGGGGCTGAGCGCGCTGAAGACGGTGACCTTCACCGTGGAGCGCGACGGCACCTACTACGAGGCTGAGCCGCTGCGCGGCTACGTGCTCAATATGTTCCCCGTAGGCGCAAGCCAGGACATCCTGACCGACGGCCAGCCCATGCTGTTCGACATCCTTCGCGACCCGCCGGGCGGCTACAGCTCGAACACGCTCGCCAAGGGCACTACGCTGAACTATACGTACATGATGAACCTGTCGCTGACAGCCGGTCTGTATATGAACTTTAAGACAGGTGAGAAACTGGAAACCGTGTCTGCAACGGTGGTAGCACCGTCAGGTGCAGGTACTGCCGTCGGACCTATCAGCGGGTCTGACATGGTTGACACCACGATTGACGCGTTGATGTACAATGCGCAAGGCTCTAAGGCCTTCTCCTATACGATGGTCGTGGGCAACAACGTCAGCACGAGCGGCGACCCGTCGATGGTTGGCGCCGATGCCGACCTCTATATCGGCAGCGTGCAGAACGTGGTGGTGACTCCGATGTCCACCATCCGTGCCGTGACCAAGAAGATGTACTACGAGATGATAGCCCGCCAGGGCTTGGGTGTCATGCCGTCGGAAGTGGCCAAGTGGGACACTTACGGCACGGTGGTGAAGATAGCCGGAGGCGTTGACGAGAAGGGCGACTCCGTCTTCCTGATTCGTGACGTGGCCCTGGGCTACGGTCCGAAGATTCAGTCGAACTTCATCTACTCGCAGAAGCAGCTGCTGACGCAGATTATCCCTGCCAAGGCGAAGGAGATTGTTGACATGATGTACCTCGGCACGAAGGACGAAGCACAGACGATAGCCGACAAGACCGGACAACCCGTCTATCTGTCGCTGCGCCTGCCTACCGACTCGCTGTTTGCTGTGGTGAACAGACCGATATTGGGTAGGAAAGATCTCACCACCTTAAACGACAGTATCGACGTGGCCGGTGATGGCATCAACTACCTCATGGTGCTGCCCAGTGGCAAGCCAAGGACTGACTTCAGCGACGAAGTGTCCCAGAAGTACTATGTCATCAAGGCTTGGGCGGACATGATAGCCCGTAACGAGCATGAGAAGCTGAGTGCCAACGACCTGCTGACGAACTACGACGTGGCCGGTGCTGCGGGTGTGAACTACAGCGAGACCTTCGACACCAACTACTCGAACTCGTTCACGCACCATTTCCCCGTCGCCACAGAGGTTGACTACTTCGGTCTCGGCGCCGGTGTGAGCAATGCCGCTTCGGCAGTGAGCATAGGTGCCTCGATTGCAAGTGCCATTGCAATCTCATTAAAAGAAATGAAGAAATGGACAACCCCGAGTGCGGAACTGGCGCTTATAGATGATGAAAACGGCATGAAGTCGGAGGTGACCTTCGCCGGCAAGCTGTTCAAGTGGACGGTATTCCCCATCATCTCATACACGACGATTGGTACCAACTCTCAGACAAAGGCCTACAACCGCACGGAGAGCTTCACCATTGCCCTCGACCCGTACAGCCATCTGAGCGTGGATGTCTATCGCGCAAAGCTTATCCAATCCTCAAGCGGCCAGACCGTGACAGCCTCCAACATCTTCACGAACGACAACTTCTTCACGTATTACAATGATGTGTATGAGCAAGTGAAGAAAGACCTGAAGGCCGATGGCATTGACGGTCCGCGCAGCTTCATCTTCCGCACCCGCGGCGGTTCTACGCAGAACCCGTGGGAGGACCAGCGCGTGACGACGTTGTACCGTCCGGGCGCAGAACTCGATGCCCGCACGCTGAAGATTGTGAACCCGAAGATCCGCCTCGACAAGCAGAGCGTGAGCGGCGTGTCTGTCAACGATCCTGCCGTCTTCACCATCTATGTGTCGAACGAGAGCGAGAAGTCTGAGGCCACCGAGGGCCTGACCGTCCTGCAGCTGTTTGCCGTCGACCAGATGAATCCGCTGGGTGCGAGGATCAGCGTCAACGGACAGGTGCTGACCACCGGCGGCATGAGCGTGACGACGGTGCCGGGCTCAGAGACGGCACTGACCATGGAGGTGCGTGCCGGCCAGGGCTTCGACTTCGAGAACCTGACCATCGGCGTGATGTCGCCCACCGATCCCGAGCATACTTTCGCGCTGGCTACGTTCAACGTACACTTCCTGCGTGAGGCCGGCGGCGTGAACATTGCCACACCGGGCGACAAGTGGGTGCTGAACACCAACGCGCAGATGGACTCTAAGCGCGGCTGGTACATCCCCGTGACTATCAACGGCTTCGACCGCCACCAGTACAACTTCGACCACATTGAGTTCCAGTACAAGGAATCGCAGCGTGGCGACGACTCGTGGACGAATCTCTGCTCGTTCTACGCCAGCGACTCGCTGATGGCTAACGCCAACGGCGTGAGGGAGCTGATTCCCGAGAACGGCAATATCGTGACCCAGTTCTACGGTGAAGGCTGGGTGATGGAGCGTGAGTACGACCTGCGCGCCGTGCTGTTCTGCCGCAACGGCAGTGACTTCCTCACTACGCCGTCGAAGATAATCACCGGCATCAAGGACACGCGCCGTCCGCAACTGTTCGGCACACCCGAACCGAAGAGCGGACTGCTGACGCAGAACGACGATATCATCTTCAACTTCTCTGAAGACATCGAACACAACTACCTGAGCGCCATCACCAACTTCGAGGTGAAGGGCGAGGTGAACAACAATAATCTCTCTGAAATGGTGAGCGTGCAGTTCACGGGCAATTCCAGTGTCGAGAGTGAGGCCAAGCGCAACTTCAGCGGCAAGGACCTGACCATCGACATGATGGTGAAGCCTGCCGAGACGGGACGCGAAATGCCGCTGTTCTCGCACGGCACGAACGGCCAGAAGCTGCAGCTGTGGCTGACCGCGGACTTCCATCTGAAGGCAGTGGTCAACGACCAGGTGTTCACGAGCGACTCCGTTATCGGTAAGAACGCCTTCCGCCAGGTGGCTATGACCATCAGTCAGGCGGACAGCACGCTGACGTTCTACAAGGGCGGCGTGCAGATAGGCAGTCACAAACTGACGTCGCTGTACACCGGCACGGGTACACTGATCTTCGGACGCACCAACGAGAACGACCGCTCGACGAGCCAGTTCTACGAGGGTCGCATGATGGAGGCTCGCCTGTGGTATAGCGCCATGGACGGCGGACTCATCGGCACGACCTACGGCGGCCGCCGACTGACGGGCTACGAGAAGAACCTCGTGGACTACTACCCGATGAGCGAAGGCTCAGGCGACTATGCCATCGACCACACGCAGGGTGCCAACGCCATGCTAATAGGTGCCAACTGGGCTATCCCGCGCGGCCTGTCGCTGCACGTGGAGAAAGCGGACAAGGGTGTGCTGCTGGACAAGAACGCCATGAACCGCACTGCCGAGCATGACTACACGCTGATGTTCTGGTTCAAGACCGATGCCGACGGACGCGGCGCGCTGCTGAGCAACGGACGCGGACTGAAGGAGGATGTCGGCGGCGAGAACCTGTTCCACATCGGATTCGAGGGCGACAAACTGATGTACCGCTCGAACGGCTATGCCGTAGAGGTTCCCGGCAACTGGAGCGACGGCAACTGGCACAACTACGCCATGACGGTGAACCGTGCCTACAACGTGGCCAATATTTACATGGATAAGGAACTCGTTACGACGTTCGAAAGCGACAGCCTCGGCGGCATCAGCGGCGGCTATCCGCTCATCGGTGCCACCCGCTACGACGTGGTGAAGGAGAATGGCGACGTGGAGGTGAAGGACGGCGACGACGCCCTGAAGGGTAACGTGGACGAACTGCTGTTCTTTGCACAGGCACTGCCGCAGCAGCTCATCAAGACCTACACCACGAAGAGCCCGAACGGCGACGAGGCCGGTCTGCTGACCTACCTGTCGTTCGACCGTCAGGAGCGCCAGAAGGACAACAGCATCGAACTGGTGGCCTACGCCTACAGCAAGAAGCTCTATCTGGACGACAATGGTCAGCCGCGCTACCAGCTCGACCCGCTGACGAAGGAGCCCACCGACATACTGGTGCGTGACTACCTGTTCGCGGACAGCATCGACGTGGTGATGAAGTACTTCGACGCTACGCAGGCTGCTCCCGTACTTCCTTACGAGGAGGTGACGAACCTGAAGTTCGCCTTCGTGGGCAAGGATAACCAGCTGTTGGTAGAACTCAACGAGCCTGCTGCCAAGATGCACCGCCGCAACATCTACGTCACCGTGCGCGACGTGGAGGACAAGAACGGCAACACGATGGCTTCGCCGCAGACGGCCAGCTTCCTGGTGAACAACAGCAGCATTGAGTGGCTGTTGAACAAGGTGGACTGCGTTGTGAAGTACGGCGCTGGCGAAACGCTCGATCTGGCGTTCTACAACTACAGCTCTGCCGCCCATACATACACCATCGAGAACTGCCCGAGCTGGCTCACGCTCGGGAAGTACACCGACGTGCTGGCACCGCAGACGCTGGATGGCATCACGGCCATGGTCAGCAAGGACCTGAACATCGGTACGTATAATGAAATCATCTATCTGACCGACGAAGAGGGTATCACCGAGCCGCTCTACCTAAACCTGACGGTAGAAGGCGACGTGCCTGACTGGGCTCAGAGCATTGACAGCAATCTGCTGAAGAACTCGATGAGCATCATCGGACAGGTCTATCTGTATGATCAGCTGGACACCGATGCACGCGACATCGTGGGTGTCTTCGACAACGAGAACGTATGTCACGGCTTTGCCAACATCACTCATTCGGCACAGACTGGTGAGACTGGCCTGTACCTGACCGTTTACGACAACGAGGCCAAGGGCCGTCAGCTGAACTTCCGTCTGTGGCAGTACAGCACGGGCCGCGAACTGATGCTGATTACCGACTCGACCCTTACGTTCGAGAAGTCGGCCGTATTAGGCGCTGACAAGCCTGTACGATTCGACGGCGGCGACACCTTCGTCCAGAACTTCAAACTGCAGGAAGGCTGGAACTGGGTATCGTTCAACGTCAGCAGCAAGCAGCTTGACAAGGTGTACTCACTGCTGAACACGCTGCCGTTGCAGAATGGCGACGTCATCACTGACCTCAGCAGCGACCTGACGATGACCTATGCCGATGGTAAGTGGCTGTCGACAGACAACCCGGACTCCATCGTCGTCTCGTCGAAGAACTCGTATGCCATCAAGGTGCAGAAGGCTTGCGTCATCCCCATTGGCGGTACAGTCATCAAGGATCAGGAAGAGCGTACTATTGACTTGAAGCAAGGCTGGAACGGCATCGGCTACACGCCGGTTGCCAACCTGAGCGTGGAGACCGCCCTGAGCGACTACTTCGACCATGCACAGTCGGGCGACGTCGTGAAGAGCCAGACGGAGTTTGCCTACTTCAGCAAGTCGGGCAATACTGGACGCTGGCAGGGTAGCCTGAAGTACATGAAGCCCGGCGAGGGATATATGATGCTGCGCAACGGCGAGGGCAAAGCCTCGTTCACCTATCCGTTCTACGAGCCCAGCAACTCGTTCCTGAACGGACTGGCTGCTGCACCGCACCGTGCAGGTGGCGACGAAGGTGGCGTCAAGAACTACCGCTACACCATGTGCGTCTCCGCTGTGGTTGAAGGCTTCAACATCGAGGAGGGCGACCGTCTGGTGGCCTACGCTGAAGGCGAGGTTTGCGGTATCGCTGAGGTCAACGAGGAAGCCGTTGAAGGCACTGAGCCGCTGTACCTGACTATCGGTGGCGATAAGCAGACGGGTATCTCCTTCGGCATTGAGCGCAACGGCATAACCGCTGTTGTGACCGGCGAGCTGATGACCTTCAACGCCAACGCCATCGTGGGTAGCCCCGACGAACCGTTCGTCATCGACTTCACTGGTGCAACAGGTATCGACGTTGTTTCCGGCGGCTACGAGCATGGCAAGTGGTACACTGTCAATGGCGTGCAGCTGCAGGAGAAGCCCACTCGTCCCGGCCTGTACATTTATAATGGTAAGAAGGTCGTGATTAAAAAAGAGAAGTGATAAAGAATAAAACGAAATGAATATGAAACTGAAATCATTTATATTGGCAATGGTGTTTGCAGCAGCGCAGTCTGCTGCTGCATACACCTCAACTCCTGTCACCGAAACCCCTGACTGGAAGGTGGACTGGAGCTACAACCAGGAGCGACCCGACTGGCAGGCTCCCAACGCCTCTGACTACGCCAGCTTCACCGTGATGCTGATCAAGATTGAGGAAGTCCTGCAGCCCTACGCCTCTACCGACGACCTGCTGGCTATCTTCGTCGGCGACGAGCTGCGCGGACTGGCCAGCCCCGCCTATGTGGTGGGCAGCGAAAACGAACCCATCAGCTTCGTGCTGAAAGCGTTCACCAACGAGTCCAGTGGCGACACTATGGACGTCACGCTGAAGTACTATTGCGCCAAGGCGAGCCAGATATTCAGCCTCTCGACCTCCATCGTCTTCGACAGCGAGACCATCGGCGTTGAAGAGGAATTCGTCCCCAAGTTCTCAGAGGGTTCACCCAAATATCCCGTGGTGACGACCATTGACCCTGCCGACCTACTCGCCCAGGCAGGCATCACGCCCGCCGATGGCGACCAGGTGGCCGTGTTTGTGGGCGACGAGTGCCGCGGCGTGCTGACGCTCCCATTGGAAGAGGGAGAGCTGCTCGACGTCTACCTGCGTGAGGAAGGCGAGGAGATTACCTTGATGTACTACGACAGCACCAACCAGCGCATCCTGACCCTTGCCGAGGGTGGGGAAGAAGTCTTCATGAAAGGCGATGCCAACGGTGACGGCGTGGTGGACGTGAGCGACTACATCGCCATTGCCAACTACATCCTTGGCGACATCCCCGAAGGCTTCAAAGAGAAGGCTGCCGACGTGAACGACGACGGCATCATCGACGTGAGCGACTACATCGGCGTGGCGAACATCATCCTCTACGGGAATATCAATGGCAAGTAAGGCTGCGGTGCAGCATCTATGATCAATTCATTTCATACGACAATGAGAAAGATTTTATTACTGTTTGTGATGCTCTGCCTGGCACAGACTGCAGTGAAGGCCGACACCGACCTGACAGCCTACGACAATGTGATATTCGTGTCTCCGGCCACTGTCGGTCAGAAGAGTGGCAATGAGGTGACACTCACCATCTGCATGAACAATACGGCCCCGATTCGCGGCTTCCAGTTCGACCTGTACCTCCCCGACGGCATGACTGCCGTGAAGACGGAGAATGGCAAGATAATGGCATCGCTGAACTCGGATCGTCTGCCTCAGGGTGACGACCATACGCTGTCCGTGGCTGAGCAGGCTGACGGCTCCATCCGCTTCCTCTGCGGCTCGCCGTACAATGAGACCTTCACCGGCATGTGGGGCTCGATAGCCACCATCAGGGTGAACTTCAAAGGGATGGCCAAAGGCTGGTACCCCCTCAGACTGAAAGCCATCAAACTTACCGAGAGCGACATCAGCAGGTTCTACGAGGTGGATGAGGTTGTCACCAGGTTCACCGTCCTCGCTGACGCTGGCACTGGCAGCACCGACATATCGGCCTACGACAACGTCATCTTTGTGTCTCCGGCCTTCGTAGACCAGACCAAGAGCGGTAATGAGGTGACGCTCGACATCTGCATGAACAATACGGCCCCGATTCGCGGCTTCCAGTTCGACCTGTACCTCCCCGAAGGCATGACTGCCGTGAAGACATCGAACGACAAGTTTGTGACATCGCTGAATGCAGCCCGCTTGCCTGTGGGCGACGGCCATACGCTGACGGTGGCTGAGCAGGCTGACGGCGCACTGCGCTTCCTCTGCGGCTCGCCGTACAATGAGACCTTCACCGACATGTCAGGTATGATAGCCACCCTCCTGGTGAACATCGAGGGGCTGGTCTATGGCGAGTACCCCATGACGCTGAAAGCCATCAAACTCAGCGAGAGCGACATCAGCAAGTTCTACGAGGTCTCCGAGATTGTCACCAAGTTCACCGTTGGCTATAACACGACGGACATCAGCGACAATCAACGTGAAACGATAACCCATCATCAATGGTACACGCTCGACGGCCGCCTGCTCAACGGCAAGCCCACCGCAAAAGGAGTGTATATTGTGAATGGTAAGGCTGTCGTGATTAAGTGATAGAAATGAGAGCTCGCTCACATGTCCTAGTGTGGGCGAGCTCGAATGAAATTCAAGGTAGTGATTGAACATTATGGAGACAAGATTCAAGAAGAGAGCCAAAGTCTTCGACATCGGTGTTACTGCCGTTGCCGCCGCGCTCTCTGTGGGCATCATGATTTTTGGTGTGTTTCATTTCGGTCTGAGTAATACGTGGCCCGAACTGGTGCTTAACATATTCTACATCGCCTGTTTGGTGATGATGTGGATGTACTTCTTCGACTCCCCACGTATCACCACAGAGCAGTTTAACTACTGGTCGTCGGTGTGTGTGGGTATGACGATACTGCTGCGCGACATCCTCTTTGCGCCGCCACTGGCCAGCTACCCGCTCCACCTGGCGTGCTTCACGCTGTCGGTGCTGCTGCTCTGCACGCTCACCTATTTCTATTCGCGAAAGGACTGGAAGAGTTACTCGAAGAGCAATCTGTGGGCTATCTGCATCATCGATTTGATCATTGCCACACTCTACCACGTCGACATCATGTATTTTGAGGCGGCCGACGAATATACCAACTACATGCTGACGGAAATCTGGATTCGTCCCGCCATCACCTACGGACTGGTGGCCTGTTTCGTGACGGAAACCAAATGAAGAATCTGCAAACCAGATACATCTTATGTCTGTTGCCGGCTTTTGCCGCAATCGTCATTATTGCTTACAACATCGACTAAGTTCCTGGCCAACTATTATTTCACGCGCCAGACGTTGAGGACGATGCCCTTGAACGATTGTGACCACTCAGGGGCACAGACGAAGAGGGCGTTGTTCATCCAACCATAACGGCTGTCGGCAGGTGCCTCAAACTGGGGTGCAGCCTTGAAATAGAACGAGGGATTGCCGTCGGTGTCTTTGCCATTGTAGATGATGCCGCGATTGCGCACGTGGATGTAGATGCCATCGTCGGTCTTGATGCTGTAGATGGCTTCCAGTTCCGTGCGGTTTCCTTCTGCATTGGCCAGCTGATAGTCGGCTCCTCCGTTGAGGATGGTACCCTTCAACAACGGACCCTCAAAGGTCCCGCCGGTAATGGGAATCACCGTCCGGCGTCCGTGCTGGGTGTTTTGGATGCTGTACGTCTCACCCAGCGTAACCCTTAGCTGCAGGGCGAATTCCAACTGAGGGGTATCGGTATCCTTGGGAGGATACGTCTGAGCCTGTAAACTGTAAACGGAGCACATAAACAGTGCCAGAATGGATAAAATAGTCTTTTTCATATTATTATTAATTGTGAGTTATGAATTAGATAATAATGAATTGTCATACGTTTTTGGTTCTTATTCGCTGCAACAGTAGGGCCAGTGTTGTTGGCGGTAGATGGTGGTGAGGGACGGCAGGCGGCGAAGGAAGCCGGCATAATCCTTTTGCGTCGGACTGGCCCACTGTACCTCGGCGAGGGCAGCGGCGCGGGGCAGCATTTGGTAGAGCAGCAGCTGTCGCCACGGGATGTACTCCGTCCAGATGTTCGCCTGTACACCGATGATATGTTGGCGTGTGGTCTCGTCGAGTTCCTCGGGCAGGGGTTCGTAGCTGTAGATTTTCTCCAAAGGCACATAGCCGCCAATGAGCAGGGGTTTGTTCCAGGTCTTTTCCTCGTCGGTCTGGTAGTAGTCGAAATAGCAATAGGCCGTGGGTGCCATGATGACGTCGTGGCCCTCTTTGGCCGCCTTGATGCCGTGTTCTATTCCGCGCCAGCAGAGCACGGTGGCACTCTGGCTGATGTCGCCTTCCATGATTTCATCCCAACCTATGATGCTGCGGCCCTTCGCATTGATATATTGTTCCATGCGGTTGGTGAAGTAGCCTTGCAGCTTGGCTTCTGCGCTCAGTTTACCACTGGCCTTGATGCCCTGTTCGCGGATGCGCTGCTGGCATTTCGGACACTGTTCCCAACGTTTCTTCGGAGCCTCGTCGCCTCCGATGTTGATATATTTGGAGGGGAAGATGTCTACGAGTTCGTCGACGACGCCACAGAGCAGGTCGAACACCTTGTCGTTGCCAGCGCAGAGGATGTCGTCGAAGATACCCCACGTCGGCTCCACCTCGTAGGGTCCGCCCGTGCAGCCTAACTCAGGATAGGCGGCGAGGATGGCCAGTGCATGTCCGGGAAGTTCCACTTCGGGAATGACGGTGATGCAGCGTTCTGCCGCATAGCGCACCACTTCGCGCAGCTGTTCCTGCGTGTAATAGCCTCCATGAGGCGTGTCGTCGAAGAGCCCTGTATTGCGACCGATGACGGTATGGCGACGCTGCGAACCTATCTCGTGCAGCCGCGGATATCGCTTGCTCTCCATGCGCCATCCCTGGTCGTCGGTGAGGTGCCAGTGGAAGGTGTTCATGTTGTGCAGCGCGAGGATGTCGATATACTCCTTTACCTGTTCCACCGTGAAGAAATGGCGGCACACGTCGAGGTGCATGGCGCGATAGGCAAAGCGTGGCGCGTCGTTGATCACTGCCGCGGGCAGCGAGATGGGTGAATGGGTTATGGTTTTCCTCAGCGTTTGCACACCGTAGAAAACACCGCGTGGACTGCCGCCAGCGACGGTGATGCTCCGCTTACGGCCGTCGACGGTCAGGCGGTAAGCCTCTACGCCCAGTTCCGAAACCGTCACGAGGCGGATGCTCTTGCCTTTCTTGGGCACCTGTGCGACGACAGGCAGGCGCAAACCGCTGGCCTGTTCCACATACGTCTGAAGAAACTCGGCATTGCGACGCATCTGTGCATCGTCGCTGCCACACACAATCACACACGAGCCGTCAACGACGAACGGTTCACCACCCGTCAGCCTGACATCTTTCACTGCGGGTACTACTTGGTAAACACTGTCCGCATCCGCTGCAAAAGCTGTACTGACAAGCCCCAGAAACAAGTAAAGGAACATCATTTTTCTCATAACATCTGCAAAAATACGAAATAGTGCGCAGAAAACAAAGAAAAATCAGCATTTATTTTACTTTTTTCCCCTTCGTTGCGACAGATTTTGAGGGTATTCCCGAAATGTGTCGCAAATTTAAAAAATTACTCATTATGAAGAAGAATTCAATTTTGGTAAAGAAGGTGCTCATGAGCATCGCTACCGCAGCAACTTTCACATTCGGACTTACCGCATGTAGTGACGACAACCTGGAGAACTGGTTGGCGACCGCTACATCATTGACGTCGTTCCCGCCACGATGGTCGAGGTTGTAGGCGAAAAGAAGGTGAACCTGCAGACCAACATCTACGTGAACAATGATACCCGCTCGGTGCAGACCCGTGCTGCTGCCGACAACATCCCTGAGTATGCAGCCAAGTATGTCGACGACAACAACGTCGTTCACCCCGCAGCCGTTCTGCTGACCGATCCTTACGGCTATGACAAGGAGGTACACTATAGCGATGACCAGCCCTCTGCCGCCCAGACACGCGCAGCACAGACGGGTGAATACCAGTACCTGACCTCCAGAACAACTACTTCTACAGGAACTTCGCGATCAAGATGGACCTCGACCTGATCCACAAGCAGTTCGTGAACGACCACAAGCGCGAGCCGGATAACGTGACGAGCGACATCGAGGCACTGGTCGAATATATGAAGGGCTTTGCCAAGATGTACTACCTGAACAGTTCCAAGGTTCAGCAGATGTACAACAAGGATTACGTCCAGATGTTCATCGACTACGGCAAGACTGTGAACGGTTACAACGACAATGTAAAGGAACAGGCTGCTTACGAGACGGTGTTACTCCTGTACACTAAAAGACCGAATGACTACAGCAATTGGAATCTGAATAGCGGTGGTGGTTGGTTGAAGAGAGTTTATCAAAATAACCTGGGCAATATATCCAGTTATAAGTATTAAAATTCCACAGCTTCCTCTCACACGAAAAGGCTTCCCCTACTCGGGAAGCCTTTTTTCGTAACTTTTCGCTTCGTGAGAAGTTACTCTCGCTCGAAAGAACAAAGAAAAGTGAACTTTCCTTTGGTTCTTTACTCACTTATTCGTAACTTTGCAGGGGAAAAAATTGCATTATGATGAACTTGAATCTGACTACGACTATCAATTTCGACCACATTGTGGATCGTGAGTTGCGGCACGACGTGATAGAACTGTGCCGTAAGACGGGCAAGCCCGTGCTGAAACTCTCGACGAAGGACTATGCTGACAACGGCCTGCAACACTACGTGGAGCAGTACGGGTCGGCAGGGTTGGTGAACATTGCGGTATTTAACATCCTGCAGCACACTATTACCGGTTGGCCTGGAGGCAAGCCAAACGCCGACGATTCTACACGGCCTGAACGCGCGCTGCCCTATCCGAAGCGCGTCATCGTGTTCTCGCCACATCCCGACGACGACGTCATCTCGATGGGGGGCACCATCCGTCGCCTGATGCAGCAGGGCCACGACGTACACATCGCCTATGAGACGTCGGGCAACATTGCCGTTGCCGATGAGGAGGTGAGGCTGTACATGCATTTCATCCGTGCCTTCAACGATTTGTTTGCCAACGGCAGTGACGAAATCGTCAAGCACTACAGCAAGAGCGTGTTGGAATTCCTCAAGCGGAAGAAGGAGGGCGAGTGGGACAATCGCGACGTGCTGGCCATCAAGGGTCTTATCCGTCGTGGCGAGGCGCGCAATGCCTGTGGGTACAATGGTATCAAGAAAGACCACATCCACTTCCTCGACCTGCCCTTCTACGAGAGTGGCAAGATAGAGAAGCTGCCCATGTCGGAACGGGATGTGCATATCGTCGAAGAACTGTTGCAACAAGTGAAGCCACATCAGATCTACGTCGCTGCCGACCTGGCCGACCCGCACGGAACGCACCGCAAATGTACCGACGCCGTGTTGGCCGCTATCGACGAGGAGAAGAAGGCGGGTGCTGAATGGCTTGCTGACTGTCGTGTATGGATGTATCGCGGAGCGTGGGCAGAATGGGAGATAGAGAATGTCGAGATGTGTGTACCTATGAGTCCTGAGGAGCTGCGCGAAAAACGCAACGCCATCCTGCGCCACCAGAGTCAGATGGAGAGTGCGCCGTTCCTGGGCAACGACGAGCGGCTGTTCTGGCAACGTGCCGAAGACCGCAACCGCGCCACCGCCAAGCAATACGACGACCTGGGACTGGCCTGCTACGAGGCTATGGAGGCTTTTGTCGAATATAAGTTTTAGATTTCACCTTCACGTACTCAATGTCCTCTCGCCATCACGTTCTTCTGAATTCCATTGGCGTCATGCCGAAGTGGTCCTTGACGTACTTTCCGAAGAAGGAGGGGTTGGGAAATGCGAGACGGTCGCAAATCTGCTTGATGCTGAGGTCGGTTTGGCGCAGGTAGTAGCGGATGTCCTCCAGCACCTTTTCTGTAATCCACTCGTTGGCGGTCTTGCCAGAGTTCTTCTTGCAGACAGCCGTGAGGTATTTGGGCGAGATACAGAGCTCGCTGGCGTAGGCTTCTACTGTATGGCGCTTTACTTCACTGGAATGCAGCAGGTCGAGGAACCGCTGGAAGTAGCCTTTGCCTGTTGACGGGCGGGCATCGGATGACAGCATTTGCTTCATGGCTCCACAAAGGGCAAGGATGGCTGAGCGGAGCAGAGACTGGATAACATCGGTGTGCAGCGGATTGTCCTTACCTTTGGCGATGGCCAGTGTCAGCATGTCGTAAAAATGGGTATAGAAAAGTATCTCGTCTTCGTCCATTGTTACCACATGATGACGATGGATGTACATCATATCGTTCCAGATGTTCATCTTTTCGCGCAAAAAGCTCTGTAAGATGCGGTTGGTGAGGAACATGGCCTTCAAGTTGAAGTCTGGACTAATCATCACATCGGTTACCGTGACGTTCTGCGGAACAATGGCCACTTGGTTTTTATGCAGTTCCATCCTCATGCCATTCATCTGAGCCTGTACTTTTCCGTCGGTACAAATGACGATGGCATTCATGGCCACGTGGGCGGTATTGGCCTCTGTAAACTTCTGGATACTGTCGACAACCACAATGTCGTTGTCGGAATAGCCAATCTGGAGATCCTCATTGTCGGCCAATGTCTGTAATGTAATCACTTCCTGTTGTTTCATGTTGCAAATTTACGCATAATTCCTTATATTTCATGTTTTATTTGACATTATTTGTGTTTGTTTTGGAATCTTCTTGCTAAATTGATAAAGAATGAGGAGAAATCGAACACGAATGACCGCAGATTTTTAACTAATTTTGTACCCAAATCAAACGTTTGAATGATGAAAAAGGTAATATTCATAGCCATTGGCTGTTGGCTGTTAGCTGTCAGCTGCAGTGAGAAGAAGGAGCAGAACGATAAGGCTCCGACGAGAGTGAAAACACAGGTGGTATCGCCTGGCATGTTGGATAATGCCCAGACGTATGTGGGCATCGTGGAGGAGCGCGAGGCGACGGCGGTGAGCTTTACGGGCATGGGTGTGGTAAAACGCATGTTGGTAAATGAAGGTCAGGCCGTCAGCAAAGGTCAGCTGATAGCTGAGATGGACGACACGCAGGCCCGCAATCTGCTGAGTGGTGCTGAGGCCCAGATGACGCAGGCCAACGACGCATTGGCGCGCTACAAGATGCTACACGACAACGGCTCGCTGCCCGAGGTGCAGTGGGTGGAGATCCAGAGCAAGGTGGCACAGGCGAAGTCGCAGTTGGAGGTAGCACGGAAGAATCTGGCCGACTGTAGGCTGACGGCTCCAGTCGGTGGTATCATAGGCAAGAAACTGATTGGCACAGGTGAGACAGCCCTGCCGTCACAGGCTGTTGTAAGCATCCTTGACATCTCAACGGTAAAGGTGAAAGTGGCTGTTCCTGAGGCGGAGATTGGTGGACTCAATGCCACTACGCCAACAAGTATTTCGGTAGAGGCCATCAATGGCAGTTATCAGGGAGGTAGGATTGAGAAGGGCGTACAGGCTGATGCGCTCACGCACACGTACGATATAAGAATCAATGTGGCAAACGGCGATCGGAAGTTGTTGCCAGGCATGGTAGCCAGTGTTCGTTTTATCTCAGAGGGGTCTCAGGCCATTGGCAGCAAGATGGTGCCTGTGACGGCCGTGCAGAAGACGACGGTGAGTACCAGTCGTCAGTCGGACGGCACGCTGTTTGTGTGGACGGTGGGCAAGGACAGCACGGCGCATCGCGCTACCGTGACGATTGGTCAGACACAGGGCAATTATGTAAGTGTCACCGACGGGCTGAGCATGGGTGACCGTATTGTCACAGAGGGTTATCAGAAACTGAGTGAAGGGAGTAAGGTGGTTTTCTGATGTAAGATGGAAGAAGTAAGATGTAAGAAGTATGCGCAATAAAATGAACTGGCTCCGATGGCCTTTGGAGCATTACCCGATATCGCTGCTCATCGTAGGCATCCTGTTTGTGATGGGCATCTACGGCATGTACATCATGCCGAAGGATGAGTTCCCGCACGCCACCATCCGTCAGGGTGTGGTGGTGGCGGTCTGTCCTGGTGCCACCAGCGAGGAGGTGGAGCAGCAGGTGGCCCGTCCGCTGGAGCGTTACCTGTTTACATATGGCGAGGTAAACCGCGTGAAGACGACCACGCAGTCGCAGAACGGCATGTGCATCGTGATGGTAAGACTGAACGACGACGTGAACAACAAGGACGAGGTGTGGTCGAAGATTAAGCATGGTCTGAACGGTTTTAAGGCACAACTGCCAAGTGGTGTGCTGGCCATCGTGGTGAACGACGACTTCGGCAACACCTCGGCGCTGCTCATTGCCATCGAGAGCGACCAGCGCAGCTATCGTGAACTCAAAACATATAGCGACGACCTGAGCGACCGTCTGCGCCGCATCCCGTCGGTTGCTAACGTCAAACTGTTCGGCGAACAGAAGGAGCAGATCAGTCTCTACGTCGACCGCCAGCGCCTGCAGGCCTACGGCATTGGTCAGCAGATGCTTTTTTCACGCTTACAGGCGCAGGGCATCACCACCATGAGTGGTTCGATTAGCGACGACGACCAGCAGGTGCCCATCCACGTAGAGGCTCAGGAGAACAGCGAAGAGGAGATTGCGAATCAGATTATCTTCTCTGACCCTGCAACGGGTAAGGTGGCACGCGTCCGCGATGTGGCTCGTGTGGTGCGTGAATATGAACCGATGTCGAGCCGTATCGAGCAGGACGGCCACCCCTGTGTGCTGCTGTCGATGGAGATGACGCCTGGCAATAACGTGGTGCAGTACGGACAGGAGGTGGAACGTGTGCTCAGCAGTTTTGCTGCTGAAGAACTTCCCGACGACGTACATGTCACCCGCATTGCCGACAAACCTAAAGTGGTAGCCACGAGCGTGAGCGACTTCTTGCGCGACCTGCTCATCTCGATGTTGATTATTATCCTGGTGATGATGGTGCTGTTCCCCATCCGTTCGGCCATCGTGGCGGCCATCACCATCCCGCTGAGTACATTCGTCAGTGTGGCGGTGATGTACATGATGGGCATCGAACTGAACATCGTTACACTGGCGGCGCTGATCGTGGTGCTGGGAATGATTGTCGACAACTCGATTGTGGTCATCGACGGCTATCTGGAGTATTTGGGCAAAGGCTTTAAGCCCCACGATGCCGCCATAGAGTCGGCGCGCCAGTATTTCATGCCGATGCTGTTGGCCACCATCTGCATCTGCGCCATCTTCTATCCGTTCCTCATCACGATGAGGGGCATGTTCCACGACTGTCTGGAGGATTTCCCCGTGACGATTACCATCAACCTCATGGTGTCGCTGGTGCTGGCGGTGACGGTGATTCCGTTCTTGGAGACTCGCATCATCAAACCAGACAGGGTGAGTACCAAAGCCAATGCCATCACTAAATGGGTACAGCACACCTACGATAAAGTGCTCGACTGGACCTTCGGCCATCCTTGGCTTACGATCTATGGTGGTATTGGCGTCATCCTGCTGTCGTGTCTCATTGCCCCCACGCTGAAGATTCGCCTGTTCCCCTACGCCGACCGCGACCAGTTTGCCGTGGAGATATTCCTGCCCGACGGCAAAGGACTGGCCGAAACACGCGTGGTGGCGGATTCTGTCCGCCACGTCCTGGAGAAGGACGGGCGCATCACGAGCATCACGGGCTTTATCGGTTGTTCGTCCCCTCGGTTTATGGATGCTTACGCACCGCAGATGGCTGGTAACAATTATGCACAGTTCATTGTGAATACCAAGAGTAACAAGGCCACGCTCGACCTCTTGGCGCAATATCAGCCACAGCTGGGCGAGACGTTTCCCAATGCCTACGTCAAGTTCAAACGATTGGACTATCTGGAGGTGAGCGAACTGGAGTACCGCTTCTATGGCGACAACCTCGACTCGCTGCATGTGGTAGCCGAGCGACTGATGGAGCGTATGCGCCGGATGCCGGAACTGGAGTGGGTGCATACCGACTACTTCCAGCCTTATCCCATCATCAACGTCGAACTCGACCCTGTGACGTCGGCGCAGTTGGGTATCACCCGCACCACGGCCCAGTTGGCGCTGAGTGCCACCTCTTCCGACCTGCGTGTAGGTCAGATCTGGGAAGGCAACTATGAGCTGCCCATCGTAGTCAAGGACGATGCTGACATGACCTTCTCGGATATCGCGAATCTGGGCATTGCGTCGCCAGCGTCATTGTCCACAGTGCCTTTGCGACAGATTGCGAAGGTACACCCCAAGTGGAGCGAGAGCCGCATCATGCATCGTGGTGGCGAGCGTTGCATCACCGTCACCGCCCAGTTTGGACAGGGCATCTATACAGCTCCTATTGAGAAGGAGATTGCCCGCGTGATGCAGGAGGACATTGAGCTGCCACAGGGTGTTCGCACCGAGGTGGGTGGCGAGATAGAATACGGCGACGAGGCGCTGCCACAAATCTTTGGCGGTATTGCCATTGCAATGATTATCGTGTTCTTCTTCCTGCTGTTCAACTTCAAGAAGTATGGTGTTACCACTGTTTGTATGGTAGCCCTGGCTTTGATGATTCCAGGTGCGCTAATCGGTCTGGGCTTGATGAATCGTGCCTTGGGTCTTACCTCTATCTTCGGACTCATCACCCTGATGGGAATGATTATGCGTAACGAGATTCTCATCTTCGAACATGCCAACGACCTGATTCAAAAAGGTGTACCTGTAAAGCAGGCTGCCTACGAGGCAGGAAAGCGCCGCATGGTGCCCATCTTCCTCACCACAGCCACTACTGCCGTCGGTGTGGTGCCGATGATTATCGCCCAGAGTTCGTTCTGGATGCCGGTAGGTGTCACCATCTTCGCCGGTGGCATCGGCTCGCTCATCATGGTAGTCACCATGCTACCCGTCATTTATTGGCAAGTTTCAAAAAAATAATTATGAAAAAGATATTAGCAATCATAGTTTGTTCTGTATGCTGCGATTTTGTCGCAGCCCAAACATACACGCTTGAGCAAATCAAGGATTCTGCCCTCCACAACAATATCGCCATTCGCAATGCGCGACATTACATTGAGGCAGCCCAGCAGCAGCGCAAGGAGGCGTTTACCAAGTACTTTCCTAATGTCAGCGGCACAGGCCTGTGGTTTAACGCCAACAAGGGAATGGCGCAGACCACTATCAATCCTTCAGAGATGATTTCCCCAGAGTTGGGGGCCAGTCTGGCACAGATGCTGCCTGCCGAAGCACTTGCAGCCTTGGCTAACCCCATCAGCATCTCGATGCTAAAGAACGGTACCATCGGCTCGCTGATGGCGGTGCAGCCTGTCTTTGCCGGTGGACAGATTATCAACGGCAACAAACTCGCCAAGGTGGGTGAGGACGTCAGTCGCCTGCAGTTGCAGTTGTCGGAAAACGAGGTGGAAAAGACAGCCGAACAATACTTCTGGCAGTTGGCCTCATTGCAGGAGAAAATGAAAACCGTTGAGGCTGTCGATACGCTGCTTCGCGATATATATAAAGATGTGGATGTGGCTGTGCGTGCTGGTTTGGCTATGCGCAATGACCTGCTGCAGGTACAACTGCGCCAAAACGATATCCAGAGTCAGCGACTGAAACTGCAGAACGGCATCTCCATCGTCCGCCTATTGTTGTCGCAATACTGTGGCCTGCGCGACACGTCGTTTGTCATCAGCTATCAGTCGGATGCCCCATCGGCACTTTTGTCTCGTCAAGACCATGACCAAGCGCTTCTGCGAACCACTGAATATCAGTTGTTAGGCAAGCAGGTCGAGGCTGCTAGCCTGCAGAAGAAACTGGCCGTCGGCCAGAATCTGCCGTCAGTCGCCGTCGGTGCAGGCTACAACTACCATAATCTGCTGGATAACAATCACACGTTCGGCATGGTCTTCGCCACCGTCAGCGTCCCTATTAGTGACTGGTGGGGCGGCTCCCACGCCATCAAGCGCCGCAAGATAGAGCATCAGCAGGCCCAGGAGCAGTTGGCCGACAATGCCGAACTGCTTAAAATCCGTATGCAGAATGCCTGGAATGGCGTCCAGGAAGCCTACCAGCAACTGCAAATCTCCGAACGCAGCATCGAACAAGCCGAGGAGAACCTGCGTCTGAACCGCGACTACTATCGTGCCGGCACCTCACGCATGTCCGATCTGCTCGAAGCCCAGCTGCTCTACCAACAGTCGCTCGATAGACATACCGATGCCTTCGCCGACTATCAGAACAAGTTACTGGAATACCGCCAAGCCATCGGGCAGTAAGATATAGTCTTTTCTCCTACTTCACCTTTACGTACTCGATGTCCTGAATGACCAGACCTGCCAACATAAATCCGAAGATGGCAGTGATGTGGGCGAGTGAACCGTTAGTCTGAGGCTTGTTAAAGGGCGAAGGTTCCTCGCCCTCATCTGTCGGGCAACCACGATTCTCAAGTAGTTCGTCGCTATATACACACTGGAACTTGCGCTTGGGGAACAGCTTTTCTTTCTTAAACTTGTTACGAAGGGCACGAGCCAAGGGGTCGCCCTTCACTTTCCAGAACTCCGTAATCTGAATGCGTGTAGGGTCCAGTTTCAGAGCAGCACCCATCGATGAAAAGAACTTCGCTTTCGTCTGACAAGCCAACAGAATAAGTGCCGCCTTGTCTTTCAGCGAGTCGATGGCATCGATGATGTAGTCGTAGTCCTCCAAATGGAATTCGGGAGCACTCTCCTCTGTGAAGATTTGCTGCAGGGCCGTAATGTCCGCAGCGGGATTGATGCTGAGCAGGCGCTCTTTCAATGCCTCTACCTTCACCTGTCCCACGGTCTTCGTTGTTGCCATCAGCTGACGGTTGATATTCGTGATACACACGCGGTCAGAGTCTACAATTGTCAACTGCTGGATGCCGCTGCGCACCAGACTCTCAGCGCACCAAGAACCGACACCGCCCACGCCGAAGAGAATCACCCGTTTCTGGGCTATCCGTTCCATCGCGTCGTTGCCAAGAAGTAGCTCTGAACGCCTGAATATTGCACCTTCTATTGCCATTGTCTATCCGAATTTGGCCACAAAGATAGTGCAAACCGAGCGAAATACAAAGAAAAATAACGTTTTTTTTCTTTTGTTTCAACGACTTTGACGAGTTATAATGATGCCTATTTGCTTACATTTGATGCTCAATGTCCGCCTGGACCGCCGCCGGGACCGCCTCCAGGGCCACCGCCGCCTCCTGTATAGGACGAGAGGTTGACGCTGGTGCCGCCGGTGAAGGTGGCGCCAGTATAGCCTACTCCGTCGAAGATGCTGGTGCCGCCGCTGACGGTAACGCCGCTCATGAGCGTGGGCTGCGAAGCGCCGCTGACGACGAGCGTGTTGCCGCCACTGGATGGGGTCTTAAAGACAAAAGTCTCGTTGCCGACAGTCATTGCATACCACGTGTTCTTGTTCCACGAACTTGCGGAATAGCACGCCTGCGTGAGCTGTGCACCATTCTCCAGTCCGCCGATGGCGATGATGGTGCCGCCAGTGACGTAGAGCTTCTTCTGCTCCTCGCTATTGGCATCGATGGCCACCTCGGGTGCTGATGTACCGATGGCATAGATTACGCCACCTTTAATATATACGTTGCCGTTGGCGTCGATGCCGTCGTTGCCGGTAGAGCGGGCGTAGACGTAGCCGCCCGAGATGGTTAGGTCGCCGGCATTGCTCAGGCTCTTGGTGTCGTCGTTATACGAGGCGTTGATGGCATCGTCCGAGGCGTTCACCGTCACCTGTCCGCCCGTGATGTCGATACTGGTCTTGCTCTCGATGCCCTCGCCGCCGGCACCGGTCGTGGTGACGAAGATAGCGGCATTGTCGCTAATCGTGATAGCCCCGTCAATCTTGATGCCCTTGGGCGACGACTTGTAGTCGCTGTCGTAGTTATCGAGCTGATGCGAATTGCTGACGGTAGATAGCGTGCCGTTCGACGATGCCACTACGGCATTGCCGCTGGTCTTGACGATGATGATGCCGCCCGTAGCAGTAAATGTTCCGTCACCGTTGATGCCCTTGCCGCCGGCACCTGTGCTGGTTAGATTGAGCGTGCCGCCGCTGATGGTCATGTTGCCGTCGGCACCCAGACAAGCCGAGGCCTTGGTCTTCACCTTCGTGCTGTCCCAAACGCCGCCGCCCGTGGTCTTCACGGTGATGTCGCCGTCGATGATGCGCATGTCGCCCTCGCCCTTGATGCCCTTGGCGGCGTCAGCCGTGATGGTGATGTTGATCTTGCCACCCTCGATATAGACATTGCCGCTGTCCTCGTCCTCGTGGTCAGTGGTCTCGCCCGTCGAGGCGTCGCCGTCGATGTCGCACTGGATACCGTCGTCCTGCGTACCGCTTATGTTAATCGTACCGCTCTCCATGAGGAAGTACTCGGCACAGTTGATGCCGTCGCCCACAGCCGAAGTCACGTTGATGGTGGCGTTCTTGATGGTGAAGTACTCGCCCGTCTTGATGCCGTGCTTCACGTTGCCAACGACGTTCAGCGTCCCCTTCTGCGCAAACTCGGCATGCCCCTTGATATAGAGACAGCCCTTCTGCGAACCAGTCGAAGCGTCGCTGAGCATGTTGGTCGTTCCTGTAACAATCTTTACCTTGATGCGTTTGCCGTTCTGGATATGTACAGCGGCACCGCTATACACCGGCGTCGCATTGGTCAGCGTCAGACCGTTCAGCTCTATCGTCGCCTTGTACGAGCCCGACATATAGAACTCGCCGTCCGCCGTCGTGCCGTTTAGCGTGTAGGTGATTTCCTCGGCCAGGTCGTCGCTCTGGGCTATCGATACATGCGCCCCACTGACAGTCGGCGTGACGTACTGCGCCACGTTGCCGGCCACCGTCACCGCTGCCGTCGAGCCGTCGTAACTGACGCCTATCGTGCCGTCGGTGACCTTGCTGTCGTCCACCGTCATTGCTGTGATGTCGGCGAGCGTAAAGGTCTTGCCCATGATGGTAACCGTCTCGCCATTGGCATAGGTCATATCGCCCGTCTGCGAGGCGGGGAACTGATAGGTCACGCTGCCCACCTTGACGTTCAGCGTCTGAGCCCCTGCTGCTATCGTCAGCACGAGGACTATCATTGATAATACGATCCGTCTCATCTTACCACCATTTTATAAGTTTTACTCTTTGTCTTCACGATATACACGCCCTTGGATAGCTGTGATCTATCGACCACTTTTCCATGCAGGTCGTAAAAAGTAGCGGTAGCATATTCTTCACTATTCACTCTTAACTCTTCACTTATTCCTGTCGTCGAACTCTCATCGGTGTTCGAGAAATACATCTTGCTCAAGTTCGAGAGCGTGAACGTCTGCGTTCCCGCTGTCAGAGTGGTTCCGCTGATGCTCAGCGTCAGTCCTTCGACGGATACCGAAGCCTTCGCCCCGTCCGTCGTCTCAAAAGTCAGGTAGGTATACTCCCCAGCCTGCGCCGTCAGCGTCCCCACCATCATTGTCAGTAACCATAAAATCTTCTTCATATCGCCTAATATTTTAATGATGTTGCAAAGGTAAAGATTATCGGGGTTTTCGCCAAATAACTTCAACGAACGCCCCGAATCATTCAGCGAAAAGTTGCGGCAAAGGCCTTACTCGGGGAAAGAATACACCAGCAGGCCACTATATACGCCACGGCCGAATGTGAATTGGTCGCCGTAGATGCTGATCCTTGATGGTCAATATGGTTTTCTTCAGATTCTTCAGACGGCTGTCTGGGCCTATCATCACTTCAAAGTCACCTGGCTCCAGCACATAGTCGAGACGGGCGTTGTAGAACTTCAATAGATCATCTGTGATTTCAAACTTCACCTCCTGGCTTTCGCCCTTCTTCAGGTGGATACGCTGGAAGCCCTTCAACTCCTTCACAGGACGCGAGATGCTTGCCACCACATCGTGGATATACAATTGAACAATCTCATCGCCGTCATAGTCGCCAGTGTTCGTTACGGTGACGGATGCCGTGCGCCCGTTAAGACTGATGTCGCTATAGCTGAAGGTGGTGTAGCTCAGACCGTAGCCAAAAGGATAGAGCGGATCATTGCGTACGTCCAAATAGTTGCTGGCGAATTTTACAAACGATTCCGCGCCCTCTTCAACAGGACGGCCCGTGGGCAAATGGTTGTAATAGAGTGGCTCCTGTCCTGTAGTCTGCGGCATCGAGACGGTCAGTTTTCCGCTGGGTACCTTGTCGCCGAAGATGATGTCGCAGATGGCATCACCGACTTCACTGCCTCCGAACCACACATTGAGGATGGCAGGGATATGTGCCTGCTCCCAGGTCATTACCGTAGGACGACCGGCAAAATTGAGCAATACGATAGGCTTGCCGAGTTTCAGTAGTTCTTCCAACAATCCTTTCTGCACGTCGAATAGCTCCAGGCTGGCACGGCTGCTGCATTCACCACTCATCTCGGCCTCCTCACCCATGGCGCAGACAATGACATCGGCCTCTTTTGCTATGGTGACAGCCTCCTGCTTCAACTTGGCGGCATCCTTGAATGGCGTCTGGTTATAGAAACCACCCACCGTTTGCAATGTCTCATCGTTGGTGAAGTTGCAGCCTTGGGCGTAAGTCAGTTCGGCCTTGCCTTTCAGCGCCAGCTCCATGGCTTCCTTCAAGGTGATGTATTTGTCAGGCACGGCAGTAGGAGCCCATGCTCCTGCCAGATTCGTCCGGTTATCAGCCATCGGACCTATCAAGGCTATCTTGCCCTGTTTCTTCAGTGGCAGCAGCTTTCCTTCGTTTTTCAGCAACACGAAGGTCTTGGCAGCCATGTCGCGGGCAGCCTTGCGGTGTGCTGGCGTCAGGATGTCACTGGCGCGGCGCTTGGGGTCGAGGAAACGATAGGGATCGTCGAAGAGCCCCAACTTGTATTTTGCCTCCAACACGCGACGGCAAGCAATGTCAATGTCCTGCATCGTCACCTTTCCCTCTTTCAGCGATTGGGCTAACGTGTTGATGAATCCCTCAGCGCACATGTCCATATCTGTACCGGCTTTCAATGCCATGGCTGAGACTTGCTGGAGATCGCCCAGTCCGTGCTTGATCATCTCGCCAATAGACCCGTAGTCGGTGGTGACAAAGCCGTTCCATTGCCATTGTTTACGCAGTACGTCTGTCAACAGCCACCCATTGGCTGTGGCAGGCATGTAATCCACTACATTAAACGAACTCATAAACGAGCCTGCCCCAGCCTTGGCAGCAGCTTCGTAGGGTGGCAAGAACTGGTTGTACATCCTGATGTGGCTCATGTCCACGGTGTTATAGTCGCGTCCGGCCTCGGCACCGCCATAGAGGGCATAGTGCTTCACGCAGGCCATCATGTTCTCCTTGCCATAGTTGCCCTGCAGACCACGCACCATTGCTTCAGCGATTCTCGACCCCAACCAAGGATCCTCGCCGTTGCCTTCTGCTATGCGTCCCCAGCGTGCGTCAAGGGCTATGTCCACCATCGGACTGAACGCCCAGCAGATGCCGTCGGCGGTAGCCTCCTTGGCGGCAATCCTTGCGCCTTGCTCAATAGCCTCCAAGTCCCAGCTGCACGATTGTGCCAATGGGATGGGGAAGACGGTCTCATAGCCGTGTATCACGTCGAGTCCCATCAACAGGGGGATGCCTAAGCGACTTTTCTTTACCGCCGTTTCCTGAGCCTCACGGATGTCCTTGTAGCCCTTCATGTTGAGGATGGCTCCCAGTTTCCCCTCAGCAGCCAGTTTTAGCAGCGGACTGTCCTTCTCCGCACCTGTGGTGATGGTCTGCGCAGGCATCAGGTTCAACTGACCGATTTTCTCCTCCACTGTCATCTTGGCCATCAGTCGGTCGATAAACTGATTCATCTTTTCCTGTTGGCTCTGGGCCATTGCCGGGATACTCGCCATGAGCAGTGCGCCAGCCAGCACAAGGGCTGAAATCTTCATGTACTTCTTCATAATCGTATAATTTTTGTATTCTGCTTTATTGGGAAATGGCAAGCTATCTTTTTTCTATTGAGCGAGTTTCGAGGAACTGGCGGAAGGTCTGCAGGTAGCCGTCAGGGATATGGATGATTTCCTTGCCGATATAGACACAATCGTTGCGGTCAACCTTCTGTATCTTGTCGACGGCAATGATGTAGGAGCGGTGGATGCGAAGGAAACGGTCCTTGGGCAGCATATCCTCTACGGCTTTCATCGTCAGGTGGGTAATCAGCGCCTTGGACTCATTGTCGAGATAGAACAGCACGTAATCCTTCATGCCATTGACGTAGGTAATCTGGTCGATGGGTACGTTGCGCCATTCGCCATCGACGCGGATGAAAACAGTAGTGGGCTGCTGGGGTTGAACGACAGGCTGTTGTGGCTGGGTAGGCTGCTGCTGGAATACCTTCCTGGCTTTCTCGATAGCTGCGAGGAACTTGTTATAGCGGATGGGCTTCAACAAGAAGTCGAGGGCATTTACCTCGTAACTCTCGAAGGCATATTCCTTGAAAGCGGTGGTGAAGACAACACGTGTCTCTTCGGGCAGACTATGGGCTAGCTCCATCCCGTCGATATTCGGCATCTGGATGTCAAGGAACAGCAGGTCGGGCTTCTGTGCCTTGATGGCGTTGATGGCTGTGATGGAGTCAGTAAAGGAGGCCAGCAACTGGAGGTCTGGAGTCTTTTCGACGTATGACTCCAAGAGGCGGACGGCCAAAGGCTCGTCGTCGACGATGATACAGGTTATTGGTCTCATAGCTGAAGGGTGATTTTGACGTGATAGATGTTCTCTGGCGTAATGGTTTGCTCCCATTGATAGTGACCCTGATAGAGGAGATTGAGGCGGCGACGGGTGTTCTCCAGTCCGATGCCAGAAACACTGCGGTCCTTGGTGGGCTTGGGGTTGTTAGTATTGTCGCAATTGAAGACGAGTGTACCGTCTTTCTGCGTCAGACTGATATCGATGGTTGCAGGTGCATTGCTATTCATGCCATGCTTGAAGGCATTCTCGATGAGGGAGATGAAGAGCAAGGGTGCAATTAGCATTTGGCTATTGGCTATTTGCCATTGGCAGTTGACTCTAGTCATCTCATTACAACGGAGTTTCATCAACTCGATGTAGTTGCGCATAAACTCCACCTCGCCCTCCAACGGCACTTTCGGTTTGTTGGTCTCATACATCGCATAGCGCAGCAGGTCGCTCAGTTGCATCACCGTATCTTGGGCTTTGTCAGCATCAATCTGCGTCAGGCTGGAGATGTTGTTGAGGGTGTTGAAGAGGAAATGCGGATTGATCTGATTCTTCAGCCAGGCCAGTTCTGCCTCTACCTCCTTCTGCTTCTTTTCCCCCTGTCGCATTACGTAACGGATGCTTAGGGCAATGCCGATTGCCATCAGATTGACAAGCAAAGCAATAATCTGGAACGAGGAATAACCAGCACGATAGATATCAGGCAAGCTGCTGATATTCTTAAAAAGCAGATGGGAATTGCATAACAATATCAATACCAAATTGGCAATTCCAAACAGCCAGTAGCGGTGTCGGAACCATAGCATGGGCACGCAAAAATAGAAGTTGAGCAGATAGACCACAACAGCAGGTGCCAGCCAGAAAGCGGAAATCCATAGCGAATCCCATGCCATTACCGCATCGTTGGTTGTTACATAGTTGATAAGTCCCGGTGACAACAGCACCAGCGACAACAGTAGTACCTGTGCCACAAACAGCCATACATCTTTTATCTGTATCTTCTTCATCGTCTGCAAAGTTACGAATAAGTGAGCGAAATGCAAAGGGAAAACTCGTTTTTCTTTTCATTTCCGAGTGAAAGTAACTTCTTCGCTTGCGAAAAAGTTACGAATAATTAGTGAAAAAACAAAATCTCTTCCGCATAATCTCTATGCGGAAGAGATAATTAATACTTTAGTATGTATTATCCAGTAGTTTTATTTGCTGGCCAACTGCTGCTGATCCATCATGCGGTCTGCGGTGTTCTTGACTGTCAGGTCGAGCATAGCAATGTACTTGTCGTACTGTTTCTTGTCAAGAACATTCTTCATTGTTGCCTTGTGACGAGCCTGAATCTTCTCCCAAGCCTCTCCGCCTTTCGAGGTGTTCTGTAACTGATAGTACGCTTGCATTGAACTCTCGAATTGGGCCATAGCAGTCTTCACCGGTTCAATCTGGTTTACCCTTAGTTCCAGATAGCTTGCCAGACGGTCGAAGGTCAGCTTACTGTTGTTGTCAATACTCTGAGCGTTAGCACTCATTGTCATCATCACCATTGCCACGAGGGCGAAAAACATCTTTTTCATACCTTTTTAATTTTTTATTGTTAATACTATGTTACTGTCATTTGAGCTTCGCTCGAAACCGCTTTCGCTCGAAATAGCTCGAATTACATTCGGCTCTTTGCTCGCTTAATTGCGGCTTTGTACTTGTTTTCGTCTTTTGACAGTGCAAAGGTATGAACAATTTCTTCTGCTTCCAAATCACCTTCGACGTTTACCCCCACGTCTTTCGACGTTTAAGTGAAACATCGCAGCGCTGCTCGGCTCTTTCGTTTATCCCATTACCACATCGAGTACCATCATCAGGACGAAGCCAATGGCAAAGCCGATGGTGCTGAGGTTGGAGTGCTGACCGCTGGAGGCTTCAGGGATGAGTTCCTCGACCACGACGTAGAACATGGCGCCTGCGGCAAAAGCGAGCATGTAGGGTAGGGCGGGCATCAGTAGCGAGGCCAACAACAAGACTGCGATTGCTCCTACAGGTTCCACAGCTCCGCTCAGTGAACCGATGATAAACGAACGCCAACGGCTGTTTCCTGCTGCACGCATCGGCATAGAGATGATGGCTCCCTCAGGTATGTTTTGAATGGCGATACCCACGGCAACAGCCAGTGCACTGGCAATGGAGAGGTTCGTCGCGCCGCTATCGGCTCCTGCGAACACTACGCCGACGGCCATTCCTTCTGGCAGGTTGTGGATGGTGACAGCGAGGGCCAGCATCGCAGTCTTCGACAGATGCGAGCGCATGCCTTCAGGTTTGTCTGTCCCAATATGCAGGTGCGGTGTCAGTTCGTCGATGAGCAACAGGAAGCCCATGCCTAACAGGAATCCGATGGCAGCAGGTAGTACTGCCCATTTGCCACTATTGGCCTCCATCTCCATCGCAGGAATCAACAGCGACCACACCGATGCGGCAACCATCACGCCCGAAGCAAAGCCCAATAGCGACTTTTGCAGTCGAGCCGACATCTCGTCCCGCATAAAGAATACAAAGGCTGAGCCGAGCATCGTGCCCAGCAGCGGAATCAATAGTCCTATGATTAATGTCGTTGTCATCGTAAGCAATTTCGCGAAGTTTTACTGCGCAAAGGTACGAAATAATTTTATATTGTGCAATACTCAAATCATATTAAATGTCAAAGGAGAGCCGAAGCTCCCCTTTGAATTACGTAGTGATAACCTTTATGCCGGATTAAACTTCGACTTCGGCTGCTTGCAACGGGGACAACGCCAATCATCAGGCAGGTCGTCGAAAACTACGGATAGCTTGTCCTCGTGAAGAGCTTCGTCCACGTAGGTGATGTCACCGTGAAGCATGTAGAACAGACCATCCATCTCGACAATGATGATGCTGTTGCCCTTGGTGTGGCCCTTGGCCTTGATAAGGTAGATGCCGTCGGCAATCTTCTGACTTTCGGGGAAGATGGGTGAATCTTCGTTTGGCACTTCCTCTGGAAAGCCTGCAGGCAGGCCTGTATCTACCAGAATCACCTCGCTGCCCGTGTCAATCAGATAGTTCTGTTTAAAGGAATTTTGGCAACTGAGAAACCTACCTTTTCCCGAAGGTGAGTGGGATGGAAACGTTATCTGTCTGGAGACCAACGCAGAGTGGTCATTCGGCGCGATGCCATCCGCACAGCCTACTTCTCGGTGGTGGAACTTACCTCGCCCATACTCCCGCTGAAAACCGACGATTTTCGCCGTCTGCGCGAACTGATGCAGATGATGATTCACTATCAACAGATGGGTCTTCCGCTTTCCAACGACAGCCTGCGCATGCTCTACAACCTCTTTCTCACCGACCTCTCCACCGTCCAGCAGCACAGCATCCGCGAGCACCGCTTCCCCAAGCGCGTCGAAGAAATCTTCCTCGGTTTCCTCGGCCTGCTGCCCCAGCATTTCGCTGAGCATCACCTAGATTTCCGACCAACTCCATTTCGCCGAAGTCACCACCTTCGCCCGCTTCTTCAACCGGATGAAGGGCATGAATCCGAGGGAATTCAGGAACAGGAAATCTTTGACACCGATACGCAGGAGGTGAAGAGCCGTTGCCTATGACAATGAAGCCTCGGATCATAGGTTTCACAGATCCAAATCCTTTGCAGGCCACCCGTAGTCTTGATACTTGGTGGCAGTGAGTCCGTGGAATTCTCCGCATCGACGGCCACCTCTTGGTAAACGGGGTACGGTGTACTCGCCCTTAGCATAGTGTCCGGCAATCTGCTCGGCCGTTTAAACGAGCTTAACGGCTCTCGCTGCTCCGTCCCTTAAACGTATAGCCGATACCCTCAACTGCTGCACGGATGACCTCTTCGGTAGCGGAGCCTTTGATGGTGAGGGTGTTGGCAGAGGCGCTGGCCTTGGCTTTCTCAACACCTGGCACTTCCTCGACGGCACGGACTACGGCAGCCTCGCAATGACTGCAATGCATATCCTCAACACGATAGACTGTCACATCGGGGCCTAACGGCTTTTTGTCTGTAAACTTGCTGAAAAACTTCATCATAAGAGCAAATACTATTAATAGGGTTAATACTGTGGCGCAAATAATCTTGAACGGACTGGGCAAGGCGGATGTGCTCATGCAGCACGCATCTTGGGCAGCGACGGAGAAGTCGATTCCCGTAGCATTGAGCAGCAGGCCGAATAGAACTGCGAAACCAACAATGGTCATCAGATAAATCGAGGTAAAGCGACGCCCCATGGACTTGTGAACCACGAGGATAGAGGCGAGATTGACGGCAGGGCCAGCCATCAACATTACCAGTGCCGCTCCTGGCGAGAGGCCCTTCATCATCAGTGCTGCAGCCACAGGGATGCTACCCGTCGAGCAGATATACATCGGCACAGCGATGACGAGTATCACCAGCATCTGCAACAGCGGCTGACTGCCAAAACTGAGGAAGAACTCATCTGGCACTGCCACCTGAATCAATGCTGCTACAACAAGTCCGATAAGCAGTCGCAGGCCGATGTCGCGAAGCATATCATAATAGGCATACTTCAGCACACGCCAAATCCTGTTTCCGCTTTCTACTTGGCATGCAGCGGACGCATCCTCCTTCACGTCATCCTCGCGAACCAGTCGGTTTACCAGCAATCCTCCGCAGACACCTGTGATAAGTGCTGCCGTAGGACGGATAATGGCAAAGCCCAGTCCCATCAGCGAGAACGTGGCCAAGATAGAGTCGATGCCCGTCTGCGGCGTGGCGATGAGAAACGAGGCAATGGCGCCCTTCGAAGCCTTCTCGTTCCTTAGTCCTATAGCGGTGGGGATGACTCCACATGAACACAGCGGCAGGGGTACACCCAACAGCGCCGCCCATAGCACCGATAACTTGTTATTCCGCGAAAGATAATTGGCATAGAACTTCTGCGGCACGAATACGTGTAGCACTCCTGCGATGAAGAATCCCAACAACAGATAGGGAGCCATCTCGCAGACCACATTTAGAAGCGATATGAAGAAACCCTGTAAATCCATAACCATGCTGCAAAGGTACGAAAAATATTCCGCAACTCGGTTGCAAATATACTTTTTTTATGCCTTTACGCCAATAATGGTAGCATTCGATGGCTTTTAAAAAGGTGGTTGATCGTCACCGACTAACCACCTCATTCTAAACTAAACAAATACTTTATGAATTTTATACCTGTGATTATAGACTGGGAGTGATGGCGGCTATCCAAGCCTCGATGCGGGTGTCGGTCTTGTCATCCTCGTTGATATCATCAAGGGGCAGGCCGATAAACTTGCCGTCAATGACGGCCTCCGAATCGTCGAAGGTGTAGCCGTCGGTTTCAACAGCACCGATGAACTTGGCGCCACTATTCTTGATGCCGTTGTAGAGTTCGCCCATGCCACCTACGAACGTGTCACTATATGATGAGCAGTCGCCGCATCCGAAGAGGGCGATGGTCTTGCCACTGAGGTCGGCACCTTGGAGTGTCTTCAGTCCGTCGTACCAGTCATCCTGCAGTTCTCCTGCGCCCCATGTCGAGGTGCCGAGAATCAGGTTCTGGTTGGCACTGACGATGTCGGCTGTCAAGTCTTGTACGTTCAGGGCCTCGCAGCCCAGTTTCGAGGCAATCTTCTCTGCGATGGCCTCGCAGGTTCCCGTCGAGGAACCATAGATTACAATTGTTGCGTTCATTTTATGATTTATTCAAAAGAAGTTATTAATTCTTGTTGATGCAATGTCCATCGCACTCACACTCACCCTTACAACCGTTTTTACGCTTGCAATACCGTTCGCATTGTGCGCAGATATCGTAGCCGAGCATAGCTCCGAGGATAAAATCCTCTTCGGGCGTGAGCTGATGGAGAGGACGTGTGACAAAGAGACGGATAGCCTCCAGACACTCACGTCGCCCAAAGTACACATTCACGTTCTGTCGTCCGGCAGGCTGCAGAATGTAAGGAATGCCCTGACTCTCCAGTCGTGATACGACCTGTTCTCCGTATTTATTATTACAAGTAAAGAGCACCATATGGCGCACACCTTTATGCAGCTCGTAGATGTGGTTCATCAGCACCTGAAGCGCTGTGGGAATTGCTGTCGTTGTTCTCATTCTATTGTTTTCTAATTTCACGGTGCAAAATTAGAGAGAAAAAACGAAGTGCGCAATACCTAAAAACGAGGTTTTAAACATTGCGCACCTGCAAAATCCTGCAAAAGCAGGTTAATCAAAAGTAGGTATTGCTTACTGTCGTTTTTTGTGCATTTTAATTGTTTTATATCTGCCATAGTACTTCAGATTGAATTTTTTTTGTAATTTTGCACCCCAAATGGATAACAATACTAAACATAGAATACTTTTTGTGTGCCACGGGAACATTTGCCGAAGCCCGATGGCGGAGTTCGTCATGAAAGATTTGGTGAGAAAAATGGGGTCGGAGGACAACTTCGTGATTGAGTCGGCAGCCACCTCGACGGAGGAGATAGGCAACTGTGTCTATCCCCCAGCACGACGGAAACTGGCGGAACACGGCATCGATGTGTGGGGACCGAAGGTCAAGACGGCACGGCAGATGACACGTTCGGACTACGACCGCTTTGACCTCCTGATTGGCATGGACTCGTGGAACATCCGCAACATGCGGAGTATCTGCGGTGGCGACCCGGAAGGGAAAATTCTGATGCTGATGGACTTCACCAAACGTCCTGGCGACGTAGCAGACCCTTGGTACACAGGCGACTTCGAGGCCACTTGGCGCGACGTTCTTGAAGGCTGCCAGGCGTTGTTAGACTCATTCACTGGCGATGCCTCGCAAATCAAGGCTTCGGCTGGATGAGTCTTCAATCACGAAAAGTTTCTTCAGTGTCCGTTTCGGCAAAAAAGACGAGCCCGCCTCACGGTGGACTCGTCTTTGCTTATTTAACGGACTTGACTAGCCTTTCATCAACCTCACTCGGCGGCGATTGCCGAGGAACGGCTGTATAAGAACATCACCTCCACCATAGTCAAAGAGCAGTTATACCTGAAGCCGGGCTTCGGACGCACCGACATCGTTGAGCGGTTTAACATTTCCGCCCACCGCGCCGGCATAATTTTCTCCAAGCGTCAGGCCGAACCTCACGTCGAGCATCCAGCGGGCGATGGCTTTCGCCTCGCCAGCCTCATAGAGCGGTGTCAGTCTTTTCCAGAGTGCTTCGTATGTCATATCGCCTGCAAATTTACAGAAAAGTGAGGAAAAGGCCAA
>JAFSNG010000048.1 GCA_017447515.1 Prevotella sp.
CCGTCTGGGTATTCAGGCCTTCCAGCCCAAGCTCATCGAGGGTAAGGCTATCCAGCTGCACCCACTGGCTTGTACCGCATTCAACGCCGATTTCGACGGTGACCAGATGGCTGTACACCTCCCACTGTCTAACGAAGCTATCCTGGAGGCTCAGATTCTGATGCTCCAGAGCCACAATATTCTGAACCCTGCCAATGGTGCGCCTATTACCGTTCCTTCACAGGATATGGTGCTCGGACTCTACTATATCTCTAAGATTCGTCCAGGTGCCAAGGGTGAGGGTCTGACCTTCTACGGTCCTGAGGAGGCCATCATTGCCCACAACGAGGGTAAGTGTGACCTGCACGCTCAGGTGAAGGTCGTGGTTGACGATATCGTTGACGGCAAGCCCTGCAAGCACATGGTGGAGACCTCTGTAGGTCGTGTCATTGTGAATGGCATTATCCCCGAGCAGGTGGGCTATGTCAACAAGATTATCTCTAAGAAGTCTCTGCGCGACATCATTGCCGACGTTATCAAGAATGTTGGTTTCGCTGAGGCCTGCGAGTTCCTCGATGGTATCAAGAACCTCGGTTACCGTATGGCTTACGAGGCCGGACTTTCGTTCAACCTCGACGACATTATCATCCCCGAGTCGAAGAAAGATCTTGTGGAGAAGGGTAATGCCGAGATTCAGCAGATTACCGAGAACTACAACATGGGTTTCATTACCGACAACGAGCGTTACAACCAGGTTATCGATACCTGGACTCATATCAACAACGACCTTGGTAACGTTCTGATGAAGGAGATGACCGAGGCCGACCAGGGCTTCAACGCCGTATTCATGATGCTCGACTCTGGTGCCCGTGGTTCGAAGGACCAGATTCGTCAGCTCTCTGGTATGCGTGGTCTGATGGCCAAGCCCCAGAAGGCTGGTGCCGAGGGTGCCCAGATTATTGAGAACCCCATTCTGTCGAACTTCAAGGAGGGTATGTCCGTGCTGGAGTACTTCATCTCTACTCACGGTGCCCGTAAGGGTCTAGCCGATACGGCTATGAAGACTGCCGACGCTGGTTATCTGACTCGTCGTCTGGTTGACGTATCTCACGACGTGATTATCAATGAGGAAGACTGCGGTACGCTCCGCGGACTCGTCTGCACCGCGCTGAAGAACGGCGACGAGGTCATTTCAACGCTGTACGAGCGCATCCTCGGTCGTGTCTCTGTTCACGATATCATCCATCCTTCTACTGGCGAGCTCATCGTGGCTGCCGGTGAGGAGATTACCGAGCCCATCGCACAGATTATCGAGGACTCTCCCATCGAGAGCGTCGAGATTCGTTCGGTGCTCACCTGCGAGTCGAAGCACGGCGTCTGCATGAAGTGTTACGGACGTAACCTCGCTACCCGTCGTATGGTTCAGAAGGGTGAGGCCGTCGGTGTGATTGCCGCTCAGGCTATCGGTGAGCCGGGTACTCAGCTGACACTGCGTACATTCCACGCTGGTGGTGTGGCTGCCAACGCTGCAGCAAACGCTTCTATCGTGGCTAAAAACGACTCGAAGATTGAACTCGAGGAGGTTCGTACCGTTCCGTTCGACGAGGATGGTCGCGAGTGCGAGATGGTTGTCAGCCGTCTGGGTGAACTGCGTTTCGTCGACGTCAACACCAAGATTGTGCTATCTACCGTCAACGTTCCTTACGGTTCTTCACTCTACTTCAAGAACGGCGATACCGTGAAGAAGGGCGACAAGATTGCCCAGTGGGATCCCTTCAATGCCGTTATCGTCACCGAGTATGCCGGTACGCTGAAGTTCCACGACGTTATCGAGGGCGTCACCTTCCGTGCAGAGACCGACGATACCACTGGTCTTACCGAGAAGATTGTCACTGAGTCGCGCGATAAGCTGAAGGTGCCTACCTGCGACATCGTTGCTTCTAACGGCGAGGTTGTTGGTACCTATAACTTCCCTGTGGGTGGTCACGTAGTTGTTGAGGACGGCCAGAGAGTAAGCACTGGTGAGACTCTCGTCAAGATTCCGCGTGCTGCTGCCAAGGGTGGTGATATCACTGGTGGTCTGCCCCGTGTCACTGAGCTCTTCGAGGCTCGTAACCCATCGAACCCCGCTATCGTTTCCGAAATCGACGGTGAGGTCACCATGGGTAAGGTCAAGCGTGGTAACCGCGAAATCATCGTCACCTCAAAGACCGGTGAGCAGCGTAAGTATCTCGTATCGCTGTCAAAGCAGATTCTTGTACAGGAGCACGACGCCGTTCGCGCTGGTACACCACTCTCCGACGGTGTCATCACGCCTGCCGACATTCTGGCCATCAAGGGCCCCACGGCTGTGCAGGAATATATCGTCAACGAGGTACAGGACGTGTATCGTCTGCAGGGTGTAAAGATCAACGACAAGCACTTCGAAATCATCGTTCGTCAGATGATGCGCAAGGTACAAATCAACGATCCCGGCGACACCATCTTCCTCGAGCAGGAGATTGTTGACAAGCTCGACTTCGCTGAGGAGAACGACCGCATCTGGGGCAAGAAGGTGGTTACCGATGCTGGCGATTCTGAGATTTTCCAGAAGGGTCAGATTATTACTGCCCGCAAGTTGCGTGACGAGAACTCCAGCCTGAAGCGCCGCGATATGAAGCTTGTTCAGGTGCGCGACGCCGTGCCTGCTACGTCTACACAGATTCTGCAGGGTATCACCCGTGCAGCGCTGCAGACCAAGTCGTTCATGTCCGCTGCATCGTTCCAGGAGACGACGAAGGTGCTCAACGAAGCTGCTATCCGCGGCAAGAGCGACAACCTCGAAGGCATGAAGGAGAACGTTATCAGCGGTCACCTCATTCCTGCCGGTACTGGTCTCCGCGAGTTCGAGAAGATCATTGTCGGCTCGAAGGAAGAGTACGAGCGTATGCAGGCCAATCGCAAGAATGTCCTCGACTTCGGCGAAGACGGAGTGATGGAATAAATAGTCACTTCAGACTTATCCATAAAAAACATGACTCAGGGGAAATCCTGAGTCATGTTTTTTTTGTAGTAGCTATACGCTATTTGCTGTTTCCGATGATTTTCGAGATGTCCATCATCATGCCGCCGTTGCCAGCCATAATCTGAGGCATCTTGCCGTCCCACTTCTCAATCATATCCTCCTGAACAATCATAGGCGACAGCGACGCGGCAATAGTGCGGTTGTAGTAAGCCTCAGCATCGGCCTTGATCTTCATGGCCTTGGCGTTACCCTCGGCTTTGGCGACGGCAATCTTGGCATTAGCCTCGGCCTCCTTCACCTCGTTCTCGGCCTTCAGAGCACTCTGAATGGCGGTGTTCTTGGCGTCAATCATCGAGAGCAGCGACGACGGGGGCGTAATCTTCGACGTGAACTCCTCCACGAGGAAACCCTCTGCCATCAGCGACTTCTCCAGACGATTGCGCACGTCGCGCTCGAAATTGGCGCGGTTCGACATCAGCGAGTCCGAGGTGTACTGGTTGGCGCAGGTGCGGTAGGCTTCGTAGATACAGGTACGGATGTAGCCTTCCTCCAAGTCCTTCACGCCCACACGGTATTTCGTAAAGATGTCGCAGGCCTTCTCAGGGTTGATGCGGTAGGCAATGGTCGGGTCCATCTCGAAAAGCGAGGCGTCCTTCGCATTCACCGAGAATGTTTCGTACTGCTTGCGCTGGGTGAATGTGGGGTAGGTAAACACGTTGGTGGTGATGGGATTATAAAAGACCCAACCCTTGCACGTTCCCTCCACGCCACCGTAGTCCTGCTCGTTAAGCGACCACTTGTGGAAACGAATACCCACTTCACCCGAGTCGACCACCGTGCAACACATGGCGAAGAATATCAACACTGCTAAAATGCCGCCTCCAATATAAATCAGCGGACGAAGTTTCTCTTTCATCATACTATTCATGATTCCTATTAATTATGGTTCTTTTTCAATCAGTGCCACTGCGTAAGCGGAAATACCTTCTTGTCGTCCTGTAAATCCCAGCTTCTCGGTTGTCGTAGCCTTGATGGAGATGGCGTCGACATCACAGCCAATGACCTGAGCCATCGTTTGCTGCATGGCAGGGATATGGGGATTCATCTTCGGCCGTTCTGCACAGATAGTCGCATCGATATTCACCAGATGATAACCCTTGGTAGCTATCAGTTCGATGGTTTTCTTGAGGATAATCTTGCTGTCCATGCCTTCGGTTTCCGCAGAAGTATCCGGGAAGTGATAGCCAATGTCGCGCATATTGGCAGCACCCAGGATAGCGTCACAAATGGCATGTATCAACACGTCGGCATCGCTGTGTCCCAGCAATCCCAATTCATGTTCAATCTTTATACCGCCCATCCACAAATCCCTATTGGGAACTAACTGATGGACATCGTATCCCATTCCTACTCTAATCATGTTTTCGTAATTTCGTGATTCCTATTTATTTTCTGAACAAGTCCCTAATACCATCCATGTCGAAGGCCAGCGTAAAACGCAGCGTCTGATCCAACGGATTGCTGCGAGCCGTAGAGATGACGTAACCCACATCCAAAGAAAAGACATTCATGCGGAAACCGCCACCAACAGTAAAGTACTTACGATTACCCTTATTCTCAGACTCATGGTGGTAACCGGCACGTAGTGAGAACTGGTCATGATAGACATACTCTGCACCCACGCTCCATTGAATTTCCTCCAATTCTTCCTTGAAACCGCCGGGTGCATCGCTAAAACTCTTAATCATGCCACTGAACGAGCTGAGATCACTATACTCTTCGATGACACGCTCCTCGTAGTCCTCCTTCGATTCTCCGTCATTCTGCTTGGGAACGGTAGGAACCATAAACTTGTTGGCATCAGCGGAAAAGGAGAAGCGGTTATACTCGTCAACGGGAATCATCAGTGAAGCACCTAATCTGAGGTTAGCAGGCAGGAACTGTGAACGGTCGTCACCGAAATAGGTAATCTTCGAACCCATGTTTTGCAGTACCAGACCTAAACCCAGCTGGCATTCGCGCTGTCCGATGTTCAGATAGTTGTTGTAATATGCATGAATATCGGCTGCAAAGGCAGAAGCCGGAGAGGCATCCTCCGTATAGTCGTAACGCAAGTCACTGTATATCCAGCGCAAGGCAACACCCAGCGAGAACTTCTCTGACAGCATCAGTGCTGCACCGACATCGAGCGACATTTCGTAGGGCTTCACCGTCATGGCGTTCTCCTCCCACGACGTCATCACTTCACCCAGCGAGAAATAGCGCAGCGAACCGCTGATCGAAGCATTGTCTCCTAAGCGGTAGTAGCCTGCCACGTATGCCAGGTCAATATCGTTCACCAACTGTCGCAGCCAAGGGGTATAGTTCAGGGCGATACCTGCACGACTGATGCAGAACGGATACTTAGCGAGGTTCCAGTACTGTGAGTTCACATCAGGATCCGTAGCAGCACCGACATCACCCATACCTGCCGCACGGGCATCGGGGGCAATGGTCTGCGAAATGACAGCATATTCAATGGGGTTGAACTGGCTCTTGGTGTCCTGTGCGCGAGCGGTCAGTCCCAAGAGCAGGCCAGCTGTCAATAACATTATCTTCTTTGTTGTCTTCATATTCTTTATTTATGAGTTAAAATGATCAGTTTCTTTGCTTTCGAGGCGTAGGTGCTGCCATCGCTGGCTATGCGTATCCGATAGAGATAGACCCCTGTCTGCAAACGGCGTCCGCCGTCTACTGTCAAGTCCCAGTCTATGGCATAGCTATTATCCAAAGGCACACCATTCTCCGTGTGTGACCAGAGGTGACGTCCCGAGAAATCAAACACATCCAAAACGACATCAATATCACTGCATGTCCTGTCGTGCAGGATACGGAACGACGTTGCCGTGGTGGCAGGATTCTTCGTAGCCTCCACGTCAAAGAACAGCGGTTCCAATCCTTTTACGACATTGAACGTCAGTTCCGCCGTCGACGAGTTATTCAGCACGTCCCAGGCACGGAACAGCAGTTTATGTTCACCATACGACAATGCCGGTATGCTAAAGCCTATCGTTCCGCTGGTATAGCTGCCGAAGTCGTATTGGAAATAGTCGTTCAGCGAATAGGTCTTTGTCATCTCTCCGTCGATAATCAGCTGCAGGTCGTGACCAATGCCGCTACCCGCTGCATTGATACCATCCTCGTCGTTCAGCTGTGCCACGAAATAAGGTGTCGGATTCACGCTGCCACCATTGACAAACGCCTCGCTGTTCAGGAAGCAATAGATGTTAGGACCCGCACCGCCCTGAGGAAGGCCTCCCGAACCACTCATCAACACATCGCCGCAGATGCCGCTGGCCTCCTTCGTCTTATCATCATTGACGGCATAGAGATTAATCAGTCCGTTGGCATCGGAGTAGCTGATATCCTTAGGAACGGCAAAAGTCAAGGTGAAACGTCCGTTCTTCACCACATTGCTGCCACTGAAGAGCGTATTCGGACGGTCGTAATAGACAAATGGTTCGCTGGTTTCCGTGGGATCGTTCATCTTACAAACAATCTTTTCCAACGCATCACACACGGTAACTGTCAGCGTTCCGTTATAATCAGCAGACAGTTGTCCGTCCCTTTCCAGAACATGACCACTGAGGGTCGCCGTCGAGCCTGCCTCCAACTTCTGCGTCTGACCATCCACCAATGGCGTACCGTTAATAGAATCTATCCTGATGCCCATCGTCGGTGCTGCCAGGCGCATGGCGGGGTCACCCAAGAGTGTATATTGCAGTTTGTTCTGCGTGCGGTCTGAGGAATAAATGGGCTGCCCATTCGCGTACCCGGTAATGATACCCGTCTCTATCAGTTCGTTCTTGGCCCGTCGTACAGCTTCGCCAATAGGAAGCAGTTGTCCGCTGTCGTTCTGGCTCAACACATGGCGTGTGAATGCCAAGTTCATCAGACGGTTCTGCGTCTGGTAGACGGTACGAGTAGTACCATAGAAGGCCACCGCACCACCTTTCTTATTAAAGAATGCCGTCTCACCGATATTTTCTTCTTGTCCGTCGAAAGGCATGATGTCGCACGAGGCCGTCAGCCATAGCGGCAGCCGTGAAGAAACATTCTCGAAGTCAGCAAGGCGCAACACATATTCATGCGAGATGGCATCGGCACGTCCGTGTCCGGAATAGTTCATAATCAATGCACCTTGTTGCATCTGCTGTTTGATAAGCCGCGTCACGTCGGGATAACTGTTTCCCGTCGAAGAACTGACACGGGTGTAAGCATCCCACATCACACGCTTTATCTGATAAGTCGGATAGAGCCGTTCCACCTCCCTTGCCACGCTATCAGCATCCTGCATGTGGGCATTCTCATTGCCATCGTCACCCATAAAGCAAAGCAGGTTTTGCCAGGCACCGGCATTCTCGTTGTTGACATAGCTCTCTATCTTGTCTACAGCAATGCCGGCATCGTCGGCTGTACGCGCTGAGATACGTCCTACGGCCACATCGGCCTTAGCTATCAACATATTACCTCCTTCGTCGTCATCCATCAGACAGAAATAGTCGTCCGTCACATAACAGTCGGTAGCACTCGACGAGTTCTCACTCTCATAGCACAACAGAAAATCGTCTGGCGAATAATCTTTCCACTCCACACTCAACATACGGTTATCCCAGGCACCATCGCCCAACAGCAACAAATAACGCGGCATATCGACATCCGTCCCAGCGCGGTCGTAGAGCATTTTCAGGTAGCGCCGATAGGCATTGGCATCGGGTGTACCGCTAGAGAACTCGTTGAACAACTCGTCAGCAGGAACGATGGTAACTCTCAGCCCGTCCTTCTGCTCGTGCATCGTTTTCAGGCGTTCTGCCTGTGCCTTGAGTTTCTGCGTCGTAGGAATGATAATAACCATATCGGCAAACGGGTCTGCATGGTGGTCCTGATTCGTAATGCCATAGACATACTCCGGCGTAGGGAACGTGGCAGACAAATCGGGTGCCGCAGCGGGTTCATTGACATGGATGGAGATATAATCCAGACGTGTCGTTCCTCCGCCTGCAAGCGTCTGCAGCGTCACCTTGTTGGAGGCCTGCAGGTTATGAAGTTTCTTGACGCTCTCAGCCTGACGCATCTGTTCATAGCCGCCATGAGCCAGCACACGCAGTGTATCCACTGTAACATCGTTCACGCTGACATACACCGTTGTAGCGTCGTCAGCAGTCACTATCGCCGTCATTACGCCCTCCTGGCCAGCTCCTTTCGCCGGCACGGTGAAGGTATGACTGCCCCCAGCAGCTATCGCCGTAGCGTCATACAGGTTTCGGCCACCATGATACCAGGCGAAGTCGTCAACCTCATACAAGGAGTTATAGTCATCCGCCAAGGGATAATACTTCTCGATGAATTCCGCCTCACTCATGGTCTGCGCCGTACTGTCGTTTTCCGTCAGGAAGTAATAGCCGTAGCTTGAATAAGGATTACGGATGCGCTTATTATTTGCATCCCAAGTGACAGGACCGATGGCATAGAACAGTTTCCGTCCACCAGTTTCACACGTCGTTACTTCCATCAGGTCATCGGTCTCTGCCAGATAATCGGCAGTCAGTATCTCGGGTTGCATGCCACCGCCATAGCCATAGACCTTTACCTTATTGATATCCGAAAAACCGGCCTTTTTAATCAGTTCGCTGTTTATCTGATAGATACCCGTCGACGGCACACGGATTTTAGTCCATTTGCCCGTTGCCAGCACGGAATGGTCAGCATAACGCTGCGTCGCAGCCCTCTTACCGTTGACTGCTGACCTCTTACTTCTTACCTCTAACCTCTCACCTCTAACCTCTAACATAAAGCTCACCAACTTCTGGTATTGCCCATCACGGAATACCAGCGGCACAAACGAGAGTGTCAGTTCTCCGCATTTGCGGTCTACACTGATGACCCGCGACACCTTCGGCATAGCAGGCAGAGGGTCTGATGTTATTCGCGCATAACGCGCTATATCGGCATCGCTCATCGGTATGAACTCAGGATAAACGATAGAGACGGTATAGACTGAGTCGGCATAATCAGGTCCTAGCGGCACATGATGGGTAAATACCGGCAACAGCGAATCAATCCTGACCTGTTCAGCAGTCAGGTTGAAAAACCGTTGCTGTGCTTTGGCCGTCAGGCTCATCAACAGCAGTCCTATACCTATTATATATATATAGCGTTTCACTTACAATTAAATTCTAATACTTTTCTTTCTTCCAGCCACCCTTCCAGATGGTCATCGATGTGAACAGGGCCAACGCCTACGGGAGTTCCTGTATATAGCAGGTCACCGGTTTTCAGCGTAAAGAACTGCGAGATATAAGCTATCAGCTCGTCAATCTTATAGAGCATGTCGCTCGCGCAACCTTCCTGCACCGTCTTCCCATTGATGTCGAGATGGAAGTGCAACGCCTGCACATCCAGGAATTTTTCTTTCGGCACCCACTCGCCAATCACCGCAGACCCGTCGAAACCCTTGCAGATTTCCCAGGGATGGCCCTCTTTGCGAGCCTCGCGCTGCCAGTCACGTGCCGTGAAGTCAATACCCACGGTGACAGCGTCATAGTAACGGTGGGCGAAGCGCTCGGGGATGCTCTTGCCCAGCCTGCAGATGCGTACCACCAGCTCTGTTTCATAATCCACCTGCTCGCTCCAGTCTGGTATGAAGAACGGCTTATGATCCTTCAACAACGCGGAGTCTGCTTTGGTGAAAATAACAGGCCTCTCTGGTTTATATAACGCGCCATCCAGCTCTTTATTGTGCTGGATATAATTCATTCCTACTGCAAATATCTTCATATTTCCTAAAATTTTGGTGCAAAGATACAAAAATATTGTGTATCTTTACGCTCTAAAGAGCGTGAAGTTACTCCGTCTCAGCAAAAAAAGAACGAGTTCTTTTGTTTTGCGCTCAACTTTTCGTAACTTTGCAGCGAAAATGAAGAAAATAACGTTCATCATCATCCTGTTGGTGGCAGTACTGACAGTTTCTGCACAGCCGCAGAGCGACCCACGAAGCATTTCTTTGATGGGTATTCCCATCGAAGGGCCTATCGACTCGCTGCGACTGGCGCTGTCGGAAGCCCAGTTTGCCGAATGGGGACAGTCCGACGATGGTGAGGATTACTATTTCCGCGGCAACTTCTATGGTTTCCGCTCGAAACTGATGGTCAGCGTGGCTCCCGAGACAAAGTTCGTCACGTCGGCCTACGTCACCATCGGTCCCTATAGCACGCAGAAAATGTTAGACAAAAACCTGCAGTATTTCCTTTATAAGCTACAAAAGGACCACGGCAAGTTCACGCAGCGCGACGACAGCTGGTTCTACATCGACGATTTCGGCAGCATCAAGCTGTCCATCATCGACAACGACAATGGTTCCCACGACATCCGCGTGTTGTATCTCGGTTCCACCCCATTCTACAAGGACGCCCTCTCTATGGGACTGCGTGGTGACGTTCAGGAGGTGGTCACGGAGAATGCCGTTGCTGAGGACCAGTTTATGCACTTCCACGGAAACGGTCAGATAGAGAATCTCGACCTCATCGACCGCGAATACAACCGCTATGGCTATCTGCTCCGTGCCCGCATGAAGGAGAAGGACGGTTTCAGCACGATTACCTATTCCTATGACGACAGCTACCGTCTTGTCAAGCGTACGCTGACCAACGAGGAGGCAGGTATCAGCTATGTCAACGACTACACATACAACGACCAGGACGAGGTGTTGACGCAGAACCAGAAGGTGTTCGACAAGACCGGTGAGTGCATCATGACCATCAATATGCGCAACAACTACATCACTCGTGACGATAATGGCAACTGGACGAGTAATTCGCTTAGTCTGACCTATTGGGAAAAAGGGACGAAGACACAGAATACCACCGTGCTCCAGCGGCGGACGCTTTCTTATTGGGAATAACATGGCACAGGAACAGATACAAGAGCAAAGGCTCACGCAGCAACAGAAACTGACGCAGAGCATTACGCAGCAACAGCTGTTGCAGGCGCAACTGACCGAGTTGCCCATTACTCAGCTGCTGGAACGTATCAAGACCGAAATGGACGACAACCCTGCGCTGGAACTCTCCCCAGAGGAAAATCTAGATAATCTAGACCCTCTAGAAAATCTAGATACTCCGAGGAACGACACCGACGACTACGAACAGGAAGAACGCCAGTCTGCCCTTAACGACGCTCTGGAATCCATTGGTCGCGACGACGAGGATTTGCCCGTCTATCAGGGTGGCCAGTCTAATCAGGAAGATCGTGAAGAAATGGTCTATGGACAGACGGAATCATTCATGGACCAACTGAACGAACAGATGAATATGGCTAACATCACCGAGCGCCAGCGCGACATCATGGAATACCTCATCGGTTCGCTGGACGACGACGGACTATTGCGAAAGTCGCTGGACAACATCAGCGACGAGTTGGCCATCTATCACCATCTTGACGTTACAGCCCACGAGATAGAGCAAGTGCTGCTGCTGTTGCAGGAGTTCGACCCTGCGGGCATCGGAGCGCGTTCGCTGCAGGAATGTCTGTTGCTACAGATTCAGCGGCGCGACCCGTCACGTTTGAGAGACCTCATGGAGAAAACCATCAGCGAATACTTTGAGCTCTTCACCAAGAAACATTGGCAACGCCTGCAACAGGTGCTGAAACTGAGCGACCTACAGGCAGAGACGCTCATTGCCGAACTGCGCAAGCTGAATCCCAAGCCCGGTTCCTCTATCAGCGAGGTCGTCGGACGTTCCTTGCAACAGATTACCCCAGACTTCATTATCGACACTCACGACGACGGCACGGTGACGTTCTCGCTGAATGCTGCCGAAGTGCCGGAGCTGTGCGTATCACCATCGTTCACCGATACGCTGCGCGACTACCAAAACGGCAAGGAACAGCTCAGCCGCCAGATGACCGAAGCACTGGTGTACACGAAAAAGAAGGTCGAGGCCGCACAGGGGTTCATAGAAGCCATCAAGGTGCGCCGCCACACGCTGACCATCACTATGCGGGCCATCATCCAGTGGCAGCACCGTTTCTTCGAAGATGGCGACGAGGCCTCGTTGCGCCCGATGATACTGAAAGACATTGCCGAACGTACGGGACTGGACATCAGCACCGTCTCGCGTGTCAGCAATTCGAAATATGCCCAGACGCGCTGGGGAACATTCCCTCTGCGCCACTTCTTCAGCGACGGCTATACAACAGCTGATGGTGAGGAGCTGTCGACCCGTGAAATCAAGGCCGCCCTTCAGGAACTCATCGAAGCGGAGGACAAGCGCAAACCTCTGAGCGATGAAACGCTCAAAGGACTGCTGGCCGAAAAGGGCTATCCCATTGCCCGTCGTACCGTAACGAAATATCGCGAACAGCTGGGCTATCCCGTTGCCCGCCTGAGGAAGTGAGGAGTGATAAGTGATAAGTGTTAAGTGATAAGATAAAGTGAAACGACAAAAACAATTCATCCTGGCTGCTCGCATCATGAGTATGGTGTTCACGCCATTCTATCTGCCCATCGTCGGACTGGTAGTACTCTTTGCGTTCAGCTATCTCAGCATGTTCTCCTGGCCTTACAAAATACAGGTGCTGCTGCTAACCTATCTGTTCACCATCCTCCTCCCCACCCTGCTCATCCACCTCTACCGCCGGTATCAGGGCTGGAACCTCATCGAGTTGGGTCACCGCGAACGGCGTATGGTGCCGTACATCATTTCCATCATCTGTTATTTTACCTGCATCTACGTGATGGAGCGTCTTCACATGCCGCATTTCATGGGTTCTATCGTAGTGGCTGCCTTGATCGTACAGATTATCTGCGCCCTCATCAACGTCTGGTGGAAGATTTCCACCCACACGGCAGCCATCGGAGGCGTGGGCGGAGCACTCTTTGCCTTTGCCTACTACCTCGGCTTCAATCCCGTGTGGTGGCTCTGTCTGGTTTTCCTCGTTGGCGGCCTCATCGGCACCTGCCGCATGATTCTGCGCCAGCATAGTCTGGCTCAGGTGGTTGTCGGATTCTGGGTCGGTTTCCTCTGCGCCGCCATTGCGATACTTTTCTTATAAACATCGAAATACCGGAATAACGTAATAACGACATAACGTAATAACGAAAAAATATGACCCCATTAGTTAGCATTATCATGGGCAGCACCAGCGACCTGCCCGTTATGGAGAAAGCCTGTAAGCAACTCAACGACTTACAGATTCCGTTTGAAGTCAACGCACTCTCGGCACATCGCACGCCCGAAGCTGTAGAGGAGTTTGCCCGTGGCGCCAAGGGACGCGGGCTGAAAGTCATCATCGCTGCTGCCGGTATGGCTGCAGCACTGCCTGGCGTCATTGCCGCTTCGACGGCGCTGCCTGTCATCGGTGTACCTATTAAGGGTATGCTTGACGGATTGGATGCCATGCTCTCGATTATCCAGATGCCTCCAGGCATTCCTGTTGCTACCGTTGGCGTGAATGCCGCCCAGAATGCTGCCATTCTCGCTGTCGAGATGCTGGCACTCAGCGACGAAGACATTGCCCAGCGCCTGACTGCCTACAAGAGCGGCCTCAAGGCCAAGATTGAGAAAGCGAATAAGGACTTAGCAGAAGTGAAGTATGAGTACAAGACGAATTAGTACGGTTTGCCACGTGGGCAACCTCACCATCGGTGGCGATAATCCCATTCGCATACAGTCGATGGCGACCACCGATACCAACGACACTGAGGCCAGCGTCGCTCAGGCCAAGCGCATCATCGATGCTGGTGGTGAACTGGTGCGTTTCACCACCCAAGGCACGCGTGAGGCGGAAAACATGAAGAATATCTCTGCCCGCCTGAAGGCTGACGGCTATATGACGCCGCTGGTGGCTGACGTTCATTTCACAGCGCATACTGCCGATGTCGCTGCCCAATACTGCGAGAAGGTTCGTATCAATCCCGGCAACTACGTCGACCCTGGACGCACCTTCAAACACCTGGAATATACCGACGAGGAATATGCAGAGGAACTGAAGAAGATTGAGGCCAAACTCGTGCCTTTTATCAATATCTGCAAGGAGCACCACACGGCTGTGCGCATCGGTGTGAATCACGGCTCGCTCTCCGACCGCATCATGTCGCGCTACGGTGATACACCCGAGGGAATCGTGGAGAGTTGTATGGAGTTCCTGCGCATCTTCCGCCGCGAGCAGTTCAACGACGTCGTCATCAGTATCAAAGCCTCGAATACCGTCGTGATGGTTACCACCGTACGACTGCTGGTAAAGGCAATGGATGCTGAGGATATGCACTACCCCTTGCACCTTGGCGTTACCGAAGCTGGCGAAGGTGAGGACGGCCGCATCAAGAGTGCCGTAGGCATCGGTGCCCTGCTCACCGAAGGCATTGGCGATACCATCCGCGTGTCGCTCAGCGAGGAGCCCGAATGCGAAATCCCCGTTGCCCGCAAGTTGGTGGAACTCATCCCCGAATGCACCCGCCTCCGCGCCGAAGCCGAAGCCAGCATCCACGACGACACCATCACCCTTGACCTGTCGGGTGTTGAGGATGCACCCGTAGAGAATGCTGCTGTTGAGGATGTTGCTGTGCCACAGCAACAAACAGAACAGGAGGCCTGGGAGACCTTCCAGCTCACAGCCGCAATGGCTGTCGGCGCCCTCCTCATCGACCGCCGCGCCACGAAGCTGGTCATCCACGCCGACCAGGCCTTTGGCCAAGGCCCCCAGAGTGGTTCGCAGTCCTTCCAAGGCCCCCAGAGTGGTTCGCGATTCGGTCGCGAACAGCTCGTCACCCTCGCTGACGCTATCCTCCAGGCTGCCCGCATCAAATTCACCAAGACGGAGTACATCTCCTGCCCGGGTTGCGGCCGCACGCTTTACAACCTACAGGAAACTATCGCGCGCATCAAAGCCGCTACCAGCCACCTGGTAGGCCTGAAGATAGGCATCATGGGCTGCATTGTCAATGGCCCCGGCGAAATGGCGGATGCCGACTACGGTTACGTCGGAGCAGGACGCGGCAAGATATCGCTCTACCGCGGAAAGGAGTGCGTTGAGAAGAACATTCCCGAGGAAGAAGCCGTCGAACGCCTGCTAAAGCTCATCGAGGCCGAAGAGAAAAAACGGTAAGGCAACGTTCAGCCCGAAGTAAAAACGCAATAAGCCCGAAGTAAAAGCCTGTTTTGTCCGTAGTAAAACAGGCTGGAGTCGGTAGATAAAGTTAAAACTGCGCCAATGGATGTTAAAACTGCGTCGATGGATAATAAAACTGCGACAATGGATGATAAAACAGCGTCGCAGTTTATAGTTTTTTCTTATAGCAGCGGTGCTTGCGGTGGATGCGCGATTCCAGATACTGCCACTGCGAGCGAACGCCCTCGTTGGTTTCCATCTGCTGCATAGCCTCAGCATACTCGAAACCATAGCGCTGGAACCACTGAATCAGGTCGTCGAAAATCAACGAGTTGGCACCTTTCTGGCGATAGTCGGGCAACACACCGATAAGCAACAGGTCGACAACGCTCGTCTTGTGCCATTTCAGTGTGCGCAGCAAGTGCCACCAGCCGAAGGGCAGCAGTCGTCCGTCGCGGGTCTTGCGCAGTGCCGACGTAAACGACGGAAACGTAATGCCGAAACCTATCAGCTTATGGTCGGGCGTGTTCCAGTCCTCAATGGCTGTGACCAGATTCAGGTCAGCAATCTTGATATATTCGTCCACCAACTGGTTTATCTGCCTATCCGACAACTGCGAATAGCCGTAAAGGTCTTTATACGTCTCGTTGATGATATTGAAGATCTCGTGACCCTTGCCCCCTTCTACCAGCTCCTTGCGGGTAAACTTCTTTACCTGCAGGTTGTAGCGCTTCGACACCATTTCGGCTATCTTATGGAACTTGTCGGGCACCCGCTCGGGTACCTTCACCTTGTATTCCATATAGTCGTTGTCCTTCTCGAAACCGCCCATTTCCTCGATATGCTGCTGGTAGTAGGCGTAGTTGTAGTTGACGTACATCGTGGCGTCTTCCTCAAAACCTTCTATCATCAGGCCCTCGCGGTCCATATCCGTAAAGCCCAAAGGTCCGACCATCTCCGTCATTCCACGCTCACGGCCCCACTGCGCTACGATATCCATCAGTGCTTTCGACACTTCGCAGTCGTCAATGAAGTCGAGCCAGCCAAAGCGCACCTGCTTCCGCTCCCAGCGTTCGTTGGCGCGGCGGTTGATGATAGCAGCCACACGGCCTACCGCCTTGCCGTCCTTGTAAGCGATGAAATAGTCAGCCTCACAGCACTCAAAGGCAGCATTCTTGTCGCGGCTCAGCGTGTTCATTTCGTCGGAATACAAAAACGGCACCGCCCATGGACAGTCGCGGTACATATCGTAGTGCAACTGCACGAATTGCTTCAATCCCTTGCGGTCTTCAACCTTCTTTATCTCAATCATGCTGCAAAGGTACGAATAAACGAGTAAAAAGCCAAAAGTTTTTTGACTTTTTCGAGTTGAAGTACCTTCACCAAGGGTGAAAGTTACAAAAAAGTGGCAACTAAGCAAATAGTTGCCACTTTTTTTTATTGTTTTGCATGTCGTCATGCCATGACGACACGCATCACTTACTTAATCACGACCTTCTTACCATTGTGGATGAAGACACCCTTCGTGGGCTGAGCAACGCGAACACCCTGGATGGTGTACCAAGCGCCGTCGGTAACATCGGCAGAGATAGCCTTGATGCCAGTACCACTGCTGGTAACGCTAATCAGCCAGCCGCTAACCAGTTCAGGAGTCATGGTGTCGTTCTTCACATACTTCTGGAGCTTGCCCTGGAATACTACCTCGTCACCAGCCTTGATGAGTGAGATGGTCTCCTCGGTGAATGCCTCATTGTCATAGCTCTTAGCACGGAATACGGTCAGCGTCGTAGTTCCATCCTTCTCGTCAGCCATATTGAGGTTAACGTTGCCATAGAGCGTTTCGTCAGCCTTACGCTGGAAGTCGGGATCACCAACTACGAAGCCCTTCACCTTATATTCAGTATCAGTCTTAGCGCCATCCTCCAGAGCTGCAATAATCTCAAGAGCCTTAGCAACTGTAATCTCCTCAACCTCAGGAGCCTTGATGATGGTCAGCTTCAGGTCCTTATCCATGCTCAGATAGTATGTGCCTGCTGCATTCAGAACCAGCGTGCCGTTCACCTTGATCAGCTGCATCTCCTCTTCAATCTTAGCTTCCTGGTCGCCCTCGGCAAGAGCATAACGGTGATTCGTATTGAAGTCGCTCCAATCAGCATCAGCAGCATCCTCATCAGGTGTCAGCACCTTATCAACGATAGCGAAGTAGTCCTTATCGGTAGTGGTCAGCTCATACTCGTAACGCTGAGTCTTATCGTTATAAACCATCTCAGGAATTTCCGTACGGCTCCAACCGTTAGCAGCATTGCCAATGATGTAGTAGTGAGGTCTGGTAGCCTCGATGAACTTAGCCTCAGCAGCCTTCAGATTGTCCAAAGTCTCCTGATAGGTAGTCGTATTGATACTCAGCGACTGCAGCAAGCTCTCAGCCTCGGTGATGGCAATCTTCAGTCTGTAAGCCTCGTCGAGGCTCTCAGGATCGGTGTCACCTAACAGTGCAGTAGCAGTAACAACTTCCTTGGTCAAATCTGTAGCCAAAGCTTCCAATGCTACATCAATCCAACGTGGGTCACCAATCTTAGCGTGCAACTGTGCGCAGTTAGCCAAAGCGAAGTTACCGCTCTCAGGATCAGCGAATGCAATAACACCAGCAACGCTGTTCTTCACATTACCATCAGTAGCACCTACGTTCTGCTCAACGATATCCTCACCATCGAAGTTGAAGGCATTACCGCTGACCTCCCAGTTGTCATCCTTACCAGCCTGACCAGCGTTCAGACCCTTCAAGAACTGAGCATTCTTACCACTGTTAGCAATAACGCTGTTCTTCACCTGGAACTTCTGATACTTCTGGCTGTTCTTGCGCAACGTAGAAGTAGTCTTACCGTAAACGACGTTGTACAAGGTAGAGTTGGTAATGACAAACTTCTGAGTCTGGTCATCGCCACCCAACTCTGTCACTTCCTTACTGCCCTGTGAGCTGAAGAAACCACCATTCTGCCACTGAGCTTCAGCACCACCATAGATAGTAGAATTGTTGATGTTCAGCTCATTGGTATTACCACCGCCATTGAAGTCGAAGATAGTCTTCTTCGAACCATTGACATTGATGTTACAGTTATTCACAGCAATCTTACCAACCAGATACTGGTTCTTGTTAGCATAGACCAACTGATTCTTCAGTTCAACCATTTCGAAGTCATTCAGAGCAATTTCACCAATATAGGCTGCGCCTGCCATCAGATTCTCAGGAGCGGCATGATGAGGAGCTGCTGCAGCTGGAACATAAATCGGCTTCATCTGAATGAACGGACCATTCAGTCCAGAAGCATCAATAGTAGCACCTTCACCATTAATTGTCAGATCGTCAGAAATATAGATTGTATTGTTAATTGATACAGCGCCATCACTGGGAAGGTGAACGGTCAGTTTACCCATCTTCGTACCCATAGTAGCTGCGAAGAGAGCAGCACCGATATCATCACCGCTATTCAAAACGATCTCGGCATCGGTCGGCTCAACACCAACTTCTTCTATAACTTCGATGCTCTTTACTGTAGCTGTACATGTACCGCCACCCTGGCCATACATGTTAATATATAATCCGTACTCGCCAGTGTTATCATCAGGCCAATTGGTCAATGCAGGGATTAAGTCCTTAATGGTTTTTGAATACGTGAACGTTCCATCCGTACCGCCCTTAACCTCAAGAACCATAATACCTTCTACTACTTGCCAATTTTCATCCTTGGTCAGATGCGGAGTGATAACCTCACCAATACCCCAACCTGGGAAATCTGCAGAACCTGCAACATCAACCGTGAACACAACCTTAGCATTCTGAGAGAAGCCTGCGAACAAAGATGCTGGCAAGAATTGATGTACGCCATCGCCGATAGGCAGAGAAACTCCCTTATCCTCATAAATAACAGCCGTTGTCAGATAAATGCGCTTAATCTGAATTGCAGCGACACCAGAAGCCTGCAAAGCTATCTGATTAACCTGCGTAACATCCAAATCAGAGAAATTCAATGTTACTGAAGTCTGTCCAGCGTTAAACCATTGGCAGGGGTTACCAGCCTCAGCCATAAAGTTAATCTGTCCAGAAACGGGTACTGGCTCTGCAAACTCATAAGTGATGCTTCCATACATAGACCAGTCCTCACCACCAATCCACATGGCAAGACCACCCCAAGTTTTAGAATTGTACGTAATCGAGCCATCCTCATTAAAAGTGAATGACTCTTCGTCGCCACCCCAGCAATAGCCTACGCGGCCTGTGATGTCAACTTCTTCTTGAGCATTAGCAGTCGCTGTTCCCAATATCGAGAGCAGTACTGCTGCCATTAAAGTAAATAGTTTTTTCATACTTTTTTGTTTTTGGGTTAATAAATAATGAATAATATTCTATTTCTAGCGTGCAAATTTAAGGAATTAATCTGGGCGCACCCGGATTTTTCCGTGGCAGACCTCCACAGACCATGCATGACCCCATAAGCAAGGGGGTTGATTCGTTTTTCTGCCAAAAATGTTGTACCTTTGCACCATATTTTATAAAGGTATGACAGAGAAAGAGAGA